>NZ_CP023049.2:1200518-1500648 GCF_002285635.2 Chryseobacterium piperi
CCAAAACCATAAAGTAACGCTCAACAGTGACTGGAAAAAATACTCCCTTGAATTTATTGTAGATAATGATGCTAAAAATTTTGTACTGGGAGGTTTTCTGTCCGGAAGCGGTAATGTATGGTTTGATGATTTTACCATTACCGAAATTCCTTTTTCATCCAATCCCGCCTCTAAAACAGCTTTGAAATATATTGATGAGTTTAAAGAAATTGTAAAGAAAAAATCTATCTTCAGAAATGCAATAGACTGGAAAATACTTCAGACCAATCTTACAAAAATTTCCGGTGATATGGAAACCATCGAAGATACTGGTCCGGCTCTTTCGTACATCATGAAAACTTTAGCTACTGCTGGTGATCATCACTCATTCATTCAATCTAAAGAAAATACTCAGGAAAAAAACAGCAGTAATCCGACAGCAAGAGAACCGGAATCTCAATTATTAGATCAGAAAATCGGATACATTATGGTACCGGGATTTTCTTCTTTAAATAAAGAGATAGGAGTCGCTTTCGCAGAAAAAATACAGAATATGATCAGAAAATTAGATGCTAAAAATGATATTAAAGGTTGGATCATAGATCTGAGACAAAATTCGGGTGGAAATATGCATCCAATGATTGGTGGTTTGGGACCTCTGACAGGTGAAGGAATTCTTGGTTACTTCGTAGTTGATGGGAAAACCAAAAGTCCCTGGAAATATCAACAGGGAAAGATCACTAATATAACCGTTCCACAACCCTATACACTTAAAAAACCAAACCAGAAAATAGCCATTTTAATTGGACCTGCTACTGCTAGCAGCGGAGAAGCAACTGCCATTTCTTTTATAGGAAAAAAGAATGCAAAAACTTTCGGACAACCCTCAGCAGGATACACCAGTGCTAATCAGGATTTTAAATTAAGCGATGGTAAGTCTCTTTATTTGGCCTCTTCTTATGAAATGGACAGAACCGGAAAAGAATATAAGGAAAAGATACAACCTGACGTCCTTATTACTCCTTCAACTGATAAAAATACAGATGCTGATATACAGAAAGCCTCTGATTGGATTTTAGAATAAAACTGCATATATAAAAACCAGCAATTAACCAGCCTTGCTCATTATACAAAGTTTTCTAAAATTCCAAAGAATTGACATAAAATAAAAAAAGTGGAATGATTTTCCACTTTTTTTATTTATGTTATTTTTTTAATTGGTTCGGGCATCAGCCGCTACAAATTTTTTATTGATAAAAAGAATATCAACAAATGTATTCTGCTGAGCATAACCAGGCACCCGCCCAATTACCTTCCATGTCCCTCCACTATTGATAAGGCGGTATCCCGTTTGGTTAGCTGCACCGGGATCCCAACCACGTCCGCTTCCAGATGAGATGGCATAGGCTACATTAGACATAATAGCTTCCCAGTTAGCAGAAGACATACCAGTGTCGAAATTGGCATTCCCCGTTGCTGTACTGGATACTCCTGTAAAACGAATAATCTGAAAAGTAGCAGAAGAAGTATTTCCGGTTGTTGTTCCTGTAACAGAAACATTTTCAATAGGAGAACCCTGAAAATAACCTAAGGTTCCGTCTGTCTGCGCTGTTAATGTTCTTGGAAAAGCCGTAGTACTATTCGTAGAAGTCATTGCCCTAACCTGAACATTCCCATTCACGTCCAGTTTCTGGGTAGGAGATACAGTTCCTACTCCGGTATTTCCGTTTGACAATACAATAAAATCATCTGTAGCCTGAGCTGCAGAAGGAGCTCCTGTCAAAGGATTATTACGATTTCCATCCACGTGAAAGGTACCTTGTGGGTTTTTCGTTTGAATTCCCACATTTTGTTGAGCAGCACTCCAACTCGTTATAAAAACAAAAGCCAGAAAAACCTTTTTTTTATTATTTATATTTAGAGCCTGTTTAAAAAAGTAATAATAAAAAATAGTAAGGGTTAAAAGTTGCATAAAAATTGTCATTTTAGAGTTGCAAAAGAAAAAAACATCAATGTATCCAACGGACTTAACCCAAACTCAGTGGCAATTTATAAAAAAAGCATTAGATTTTGATGACAGAAAACGAAAATATGATTTGGTTGTCATTTGGAATGCTATCAGTTATTTAGTAAAAACAGGCTGTCAATGGAGACTTTTACCTCATGATTTTCCCAAATGGCAATTGGTTTATTACTATTATTCAAAATGGTCAAATCTGGAGATTTTCGATTTATTATTATCAAAATTGAGAGAGGAAGTACGACGAAACAGGGGTCAGAAAGCGCAGGCAAGTTTAGGAATTATTGACAGTCAAAGTGTTCGTTGGGGAAATAACCGTTCACTCAATGGCTTTGACGGAGGTAAAAAAATAAAAGGAATCAAGAGACACGTTGTGGTAGACAAAAATGGTTTTTTGTTAGCCGTAATGGTAAGTGTAGCCAATGTTCATGACAGTAAGGCTGCATTGTTACTGATCAAAACACTGCGATATTTACTAATTCCGCTTCAGGTAATCCTGGCGGACGGAGGTTATAGAGGAGAGATTATTGAGGAAATAAGAATTAAGTTTAATTATATCATTCAGATCGTAATGCGGAGTGACAAAAAAGTAAAAGGGTTTGAGCCAATTCATAAACGATGGATTATAGAGCGTACATTTGCTTGGTTTGATAACGATAGAAGATTATGCAGAAATTATGAACTCTTAATGGAATCCTCTGAAAACATGGTCAAATTATCCGCCATAAAATTATTACTGAATAAAATTTAAACAGACTCTTAGTATCATATGTATATTTTAAAATAAGAAATTAGTGTTACCTTCCTAAAACAGGAACATAGTTTTTTTTGATAAACAGAATATCGACAAAGCTTGTACCTTCATTGGGCCCAGGAATGTCACCAAATATTCGCCACGTTGTTCCTGTAGCTTTAGATAATACATAACCTGTAGCCCTAGTGCTATTGGGTACAAATCCGGACCCTGAAGCAGTGTTAATCGTGTATGCAACATTAGACATCATGGCTTCCCAGTCATTAAAAGCCATCCCAGTATCAAAATTAGGATTATCCCCTACACTAAAACGTCTGATAACAAACATCGCTGTAGAGTTAGTATCCACAGTAGGTACAGGAGTTGCTGTTACATCCCTGGCCGGTGCTCCCTGATATACTCCCAGTACACCATTAGCATTGGCAACTACCGTCTGAGGAAAGGTTATAGAATTACTCCCGTCTGCTAAGTTTCTTACTCTTCCGTTTCCATTGACATCTAATTTTTCAGTAGCAGGAATAACACCTATCCCTATTTGTCCATTAGAGGCTACAATAAAATCATTATTAGCCTGAGCCGCAGAAGGTGCTCCACTTTTTGGGTTATCAGCATTTCCGTCTACATGAAAAGTTCCTTGAGGATTTTCTGTACGTATTCCAAATCTCTGTGCGAAAAAAAAGCTATTAAAAAATAAAAAGCTTAAAAAAAGTATTTTTGTATTAATCATAGTAAATTTTTAATAATGAAACAATGGGCTAATTAGTTCGTGAGTCTGCTGCTACCACACCTTTTTTAATAAAGAGAACATCAACAATCACTGACACTTCATTAATTCCCGGTATATCTCCGCTAATCCTCCACCGGCTTCCATCATTTTTTAAACGATAACCCGATGCGGCAGTTCCAAAAATTGTTGTAGCACTTCCTGCACCAAAAGTATATGCAATATTGGATACAAAAGCTTCCCACTTGGTAGATTCCATCGTAGTATCAAAACCAGCACCCCCATTTTGTCCTGAAGGCCAGTCACCCACACTAAATCGCTTTACGACGAACATGGCTCCGGAATTGGTATCTGCTGCTGCACCTGTACTCGATACATCCATTACCGGAAACCCCGGACTATAGCCCAAAACGCCTCCGTTAGCTCCGGCCTGTTGAGCCACTACGGTACCAGGAGGTGTTCCTACAGGAAGTCCTCTGATTCTGGCGTTTCCATTAATGTCTAATTTCTGTGCTGGAGTAATAATACCAATCCCGGTATTCCCATTCGAAGTCACTACAAAATCATCCGTAGCATTAGCCGCAGAAGGAGCTCCGGTTGCCGGATTATTTCCACTACCATCTACATGAAAAGTACTTTGGGGGTTTTGTGTTCGAATGCCAACTTGCGCATGCATTGTTAGGCCATAACAAGTAATGGCCAAAAAGGCGAAATTTTTTTTTCTCATTTGATGTGAATTTGTTTTTAATAAAAAATATTGTAGATCATAATTCTAATTATCTACAATTAGGTAACCGCTTAAAATTACTATTTTTTTTAATCAAATCCCACTATTGAGACAAAATTAATATATTATTCCCCCTTCATAATATATTACTATAAATCACTCGTTTACAAGAATATTTTACAAGAAAAAGACCAATGTATTTAAAGATAAAATTGAGACAACAATAGTAAATTTAATATGCATAAGATTTTTTATCTTTAATCTTAGTATGACTTGCTTAATCATTTATATAAATAGTTTATTTTGATGATCTATCAAAGCCATAACTTCTATATCATTACCGAAGGACCCGGTGTCGGAAAAACAACTGTTCTGGATCAACTGATGCATATTCTTTGATAGTGGGGTCCACATCACAATATTGCATAAATGATATAGTGAAAGTACCACATAAAATTCATTATTTGCTCATTGAGGTTATTTATGAAAAAATAAATCGTACTTTTTAAAAGGATATTAATACATTTGAAAGTACAATGGCCTCATAGTTCAATGGATAGAACAAAAGTTTCCTAAACTTTAGATCCAGGTTCGATCCCTGGTGAGGCTACAAAATAAGATTCAGGAAGTTAAGGTTATTTAAAATAAGAGGTTTAATCTTTTGTAGCGACAATAATCGTCTTTACTTTATCATAAGAATAATTCAGCTTCTGTATTTCTGTACTGTCTTTTATAATCACTAGATTCTTTATTCTTTTTTTATCAATCAAGGATTGTAGTTTATTAAAATCCGATTGTTTATTATCTATCAATATAAGAGTCTGTTGCTTTTGTTTATTAAGACTAGCTGCCATAGACAACATACGATCGTTTGTTGTGTAGTCCGTACTGTAATCAACTATAGGTTGTGATATTTTGTTATTACAGCTAAAAACTAAAATAGCAAAGAAGACAATGTAAACTTTTTTCATTTCATTACTTTCGGTTTAATAAGGTACACCTTTCTATTTATTTTAATTGAGGAAATCCGTAATGTTAACCCGATGACACTCTGTATTTTTAGGTAAAGCATATTTTGTATGAGAAAAGAAAAACTACGCTTATTAAGAACACAAAAAGGATATACTCAACAGCAGATCGTTGACGTCATTGCAACAGATGTTTCCAATTACAGTAGAAAAGAAAATGGAGATGTAAAAATAACCCATGAGGAATGGGAAAAAATAGCCAGATTATTAGAAGTTCCAGTAGCAGAGATCTATGAAGAAACTAACTTTCAAGATCATAGAAAAAGTGAAAAATTTTATCAATCTATAATAAAAGACCTACAGGAATATATTAGCTTTCTAAAAAAAGAAAATGAAAGAATTGAAAATTTGGTAAAATAAAAGAATACTTTGCTATAGAAACTTATCAAAAGTACTCTGATATCAGCACTTATAGAGTAAAACTGAATAATAGAAATAGGCATACTAAAGATCTATTAATCTTCCGACACATTCAATTTTAGTTTATAACGATAACTTCCATTGAAAAGGTCTTCTTCTTTAAGTACTTCATTTGTTTTTTTAGAGATCCAGAATTTTTGATATCCCGGAACAGATAGACCATGTTCTAATAACCAACAATCTACTTCTGCCCCTGCAGAGTTAATCAATTTATCACTTCCTTTCACCGTGTAAAACACATCTTTTGCTTGTCCAAAACCAGGATCGAAAAAAGTGATTTTAAATGTCCGGTTTTTAGCATACGGCAATAAAGGAAAAATAACTAAATCAGAGTGCCAGTTCAAATTATATTGTTTAAAGGAAGCATTAAAATCTTCTATCGCTTTTGTTTTTATCTGATCAGCAACTTTACCATCAAATACCACTTTCCTGGTTTCAAAATCATACTTCACGTAATATCCTAACCTCTTCCAGTAAAAATGATGTTGCAATGTAGAAAGATCATTTGTTTTTAAAAGTGTGTAAGCAGTATGGGTAATGGTGTCCAAATCCCATTGCTGTGTAATCGCAAATGCATCGCTGCCGGAATGTTTAAGAGGTTCAACATTTATTTTAACCAACATAATTTTTTCTGAAGGACTTTCTTTTGTTTTTTTATTATAAACAACATAAGTAGCCTTACCCAGTTTGATTTTTTTAATGTTTAATGCAGAAGGCGTTATGGTAATGGTATCCTTTGTGATGGCAGAAACGGAAAGACTCGCCATCATTAATATTATAGTAACGAATATCTTCATAGTGATTTTTATACAGATAATCAAAATAACAATAACATATAATAAATATAACACAATATTATTAACACTCTTAAATAAAATAAATATTTCTACGATTTATTTGCTTTTTCTTTTTCCGTTTTTTAAGATCGTAATTACTTATTTAAACTCTGGATTTCACAGCATTATAAAAATTGGATAATGTCAACCTGCCAAGACTAATTTATTTTTAAAACACGCCCATAATTACAACAATAGCCTCTTGCTTCTGCAAGAGGCCTAATAGCTGTTGTAAAAACAGGATAATAACTATTTAATATAAAGTGTAATTATTATCAATTAAAATTTTAATGGCTTTATTTTCATGCTCTTCTAATCTTTTAAGCTCATCTGAAGCATGTGTAGATTGGGCTGCAATAAAAGTTACTTTTTTATTAATATCCCTATCCTCAGTAATGATATTAAAAATCATTTTTGCTCTTGTCACATGAAAATCAGAAGTAACAACATAAACCGCTTCTGGATTTGCTTCTTCCAATACCGGAGTTGCTTTCCTGAAATCGTCAACAGTATTGGAGGTTATTAGATGTTGTAAAAAGTCATTTTCAAAGACCCCTCTTTTGATGAGGTTCTGTTTTACATAATGGGCATGGGGTAAATCCGATGTATTAAAATGTTCGCCAAACCCTCCTGAGCATAAAAAACTTAATTTCTTATCTTTCTGATATAGCTCATAAGCAGCATTCAACCTATCGATAGCTGTTATACTTAGATTTCCGTTGACATCATTGGGCGCTCCTAATATCAGAATAATACTTTTCATGCTGGTTACTGTTATAATAAGTAAAAAAGGATTCTTTGTGTTCATCAGATATATTTCGATAATACTCAATCGTATCTTTCATTCCCTTTTCTAAATCTTTAAACTCATAATTCGGAACAATGTGGTTATCAATACCTGTAGTATCTGCAACCAAAATAGTTTCTTCTACTTCACCGGACCTCATATTTTTATAAACGATATCAGATGAAGAATTGGTTAATTTAATAATAAGTTTCGCCAGGTCTTCCACGGTTACTGATACTCCACTTCCAATGTCAACAACATTTTCATTGGTACAAACATCTTTATTCATTGCTTCAACGGCAAGATATGCAATATCTTCGATATGAATTAGATCAACAGTTTGCTTTCCATTTCCCCAGATTTCAAGAGGCTTATTGTGCAGGGCATTTATAATAAAATAAGGAACCGCCTTTCTGATAGGGTGTGTATGCTGTCCCGGTCCATAAGCATTAAACCATTTATGAATACAGCCTTCAATTGCATATTCTTTCATATAGAGTTTAATGATCCGTTCTGCGTTTTCTTTTGTTATGGTATACATATTCTCCCAAACATTAAGCTTAGTTACATAAAATAACCTCGGCTTCTTTTCCATCGTGAGCAGAACTTCAATAAATGTGGAAATACCCACACTATTATTTTGTACTGCTTTTAATGGATGAAAATTAAGTTCAGTTGTTCCCAGAACACCGGCGATAAGATAAATGTGATCCGGATTAGTTTCGTTCAAACATTTTTTTACAAGATTAAAATCTGTTGTATCACATTCAATCCAGTACACATTATCCGGTAGAACGTAATCCGGTTTCGTCTTGTCAAATAAAAAAATTTGAGAGTCTTTTCTTTTAAGGCATTCTCTGTAAATAGCAGATCCTACAAATCCACTACCACCTGTGATGGCGATTTTTTTCATAGTTGAAATAATTTTTGATTAATATGAGGTGATTTTTAATTTTTTAATTATATTTCCCTTTATGATGAATTATCATCACGCAATAATACAAATTTTATGAATATGTCAAATTAAAAATTCATTAAATATTTATGTATTGGTTAATAAAATGTTAATAAATAACCAATTAAGCGAATATTAATCAATATTTAAAACTGGAATTTAATTTTTTAAACAATGAAATAAGATCACAAAAATATCCCTGGATTCTAAGAATTATATTTACTAAAAAGAAACAATGGTTTTGGATAAACCGCTTTATTTCCAAAGCTATCAACTACTATATTTCCCCTATTCTAAACTTTTTGAATTCTTTATCAGAAATTTTTACTTTATTTTTGTATTGTTATTAATACATCAATTCCGAATAAAACGGATATACTTAATATTATAGCAATTGATTCACATGATAAAATATTTTTTTAATCTGTCTGTTTTTTTGTCAATCACTCTTTGTCAGGCACAAAATAGTTTTAAAGTAATTCCCTTAGGGGTTTATGGAGGAGGCGAAGAAAGTAACCTATCAAGTTATATGGCTGCCCCGATGAACTCGGAGAACTATGTTGCCCTTGATGCCGGAACCTTGCGCTCAGGAATCGAAAAAGCGATCGAACAAGGAAACTTTAAAGGAAACTCAGCATCACAAGTTCTAAAACAAAACATTAAAGGTTATCTGATTTCTCATGCTCACCTGGATCACGTAAGTGGGATGATCATAAATAGTCCGGATGATTCAAAGAAGTCAGTTTACACACTTCCTTCAGTATCCAAGATTATTACAGGTAAGTATTTTTCATGGGAAAGTTGGGCTAATTTCACGAATGTCGGTGAGCTTCCCCATTTAAACAAATACAGTATGATTGATCTGGATTCCGGTGTTGAAATCCCTGTTTCAGATACGGAAATGTATGTTACTGCTTTCCCGCTAAGTCATGTTAATCCTTATGAAAGTACAGCTTTCCTATTACGTCACAACAAGGAATACTTGCTTTATCTTGGTGATACCGGAAGCGACCGTATTGAAAAAAGCAATAAACTTGAGGCTCTGTGGAAACAAATAGCCCCTTATGTCAATAACCAGAAATTAAAAGGCATCTTAATAGAAGTTTCGTTTCCAAATGAACAGCCCGATACCTCTTTATTTGGCCATCTTACACCTGCATTACTAGAAAATGAATTGAATGTTCTGAATAATCTTTGCCAACCGGGAAAGTTGAAAAATGTTCCTGTCATTATTACCCACCTTAAGCCTGTAGATGATCACATTGAAAAAATCAAGAAGCAGCTGAAAGAAAAAAATACTTTAGGAATGAAATATATTTTTCCTGTACAGGGAGAAAAAATCGTTCTTTAAAGCAGTAGAATTATCATTTTAGATAACGCTAATTTACTATTACATAATTCATTACATTTGTTATTAATAACCAAAAAACAAATAGTTATGAACAAAAATCTTAAAAATCTAAAATTAGACAGGAATCAGCTAAGAATGATCAATGGAGGCTTTCAAATATGTCCTCCAGACTATGAATGTGGTAATAATAGATGATGTATTAACGGTGCATGTCGCTCTATATCTGTTGCCGGGCCGAATGGCTATTGTATGGCCCCACCTGTTTAATACATTTCTCAAAAGGCAAAGGATGGTGAATTCTTTGCCTTTTGTCATATAATGATAGAAACATTATTATCTAACCTCTATACCTGCCTCTATGTAAGGCTTTAAATAGTCAGATTCCGGATCTGCCTCGGTAATGATCGTATTCAGAGAATTAGCTGCACAGATGTAAAAAGATTCGGATTTTCCAAGCTTATCTGAGGTTGAAAGTGCAATGGTAGATTTTGAAGTTTCAATCATCACTCTTTTAACAAGACTATCTTCATAGTCATCACCGGTAACTCCAAAATTCAGATCAATACTGCATACTCCCAGTAGACATATATCTGCCCTAATGTTCCTTATACTTTGGATCGTTTCATATCCTATAGTTGAGAATGAAATTTTATTGAGCATCCCACCCATAAACAATACTTCAATTTCTTTATGGTCTTCTAAAAGCGAGGCAACAGGAAAGCTATTCGTCACTACCGTTAAGGCAATGTCCTTTGGTAAATTGGCAACTACGGTTAATGTTGAGGTACCTGAGTCTACCAGCAGAACCATTCCCGGTTTAATGTATTCCAATACTTTTTCTGCAATGATCTTTTTATGGGCAACATCAATATTCTGACGGTCCTTAAAATGAAGCGGAATGGAAGATCTTTGAATAGCTCCACCACGAACTGCTTTTAGCAGCCCTTTATCGGATAATTCCTTAATATCTCTGCGTACAGTATCCTCTGAGACTTTAAGTATTTTACTGATCTGATCCAGCAGTACTTTTTTATCTTTTACCAAATACTCCAGAATGAGATCCTGTCTTTCAGCTTTTATCATAACACAAATATAGAAAATATTTATTGCAAAATAATGCAACTTTATGCAATATTACATATATTTGTTGCAAATAATTGCAAAATGAAAAATAAGAGAAAAACAATTGCCATAGATATGGACGGGGTTATAGCAGATGTAGAGGCACAATTAATTGACTGGTATCACAGAGATCACGGTATTTTAATAAGCAAAGAAGATATGCTTGGGAAACCTGAACCGGAAGCTTTCCCCAACAAAGAAGCTGTATTGAAATTTTTACATACTCCCGGATTTTTCCGCACGTTACCGGTTATGCCTAATGCTGTGGAAGTAGTGAAAGAGCTGATGAATGATTATGATATCTATATTGTAACTGCGGCAATGGAATTTCCACTTTCGTTATATGAAAAATACGAATGGCTCCAGGAACACTTTCCTTTCATTTCCTGGAAAAATATTATCATGTGTGGGGATAAAAGTATTATAGATACCGATTACCTCATCGATGACCATATTAAAAACCTCGACTTTTGTAAAGGAAGACCGATTATGTTTAATGCCGGGCACAACAGTAACGTAAGTCATCATCAAAGAGTTCATAATTGGGATGAGGTAAAAGCCCTATTCAACAATATTAAAAACTTATCAGAGACAACCGCTGTATAAAAAAACAGCTGTAGTTCTTAATATACAAAAAGGTAACCGGATTTCCGGTTATCTTTTTTTGAAAGAAATTGATGTGTCGGCATTTGGGCTATCTTAGCCTGAGTTTGTTATAAGAAACCAATAGTGAAATCAAGTGCATCTTATCTTAGAATACAACAAAACCGATGAGATATGGCCTCACCGGTTTAAAAAAACAAAAATTGATATGGATATGATTAGATATATTTTTTCTTCATCATTAATGATCTTTGGTTGAACAAATTTATGTTTATTTAGACTTAATAAAAATAATAACATCTATGACATTTGTCAGTTTATTGATATTATTCCATTTTCACATTCTAAAAACATGACAATATATTGATTATCAAAATATTAATAAGTAATCATTATATATTTAAAAAGTCCAGATTACTAACTAGCAATCTGGATTCACTTTTTAAATTAAAATATTCATAATATTAGGCGAATCATTAAGATAAGCCTCATAGTACCCCGCTTTCTTCATTCTTTCAAGTAGAATTTCAAAATCGGGAAAGGAAGGAACTTCAATTCCCACAATGGCAGAAGATGTTTCCCGGGAGTTCTTTTTGGTATACTCAAAAAAAGTAATATCATCCGATTGCCCTAAAACATTCAATACAAATTCTTTCAACGCTCCCGGACGTTGTGGAAATTTTACAATAAAATAGTGTTTCAAGCCTTTATAAAGCATTGCCCGCTCTTTTATTTCTTCCGTCCGGGTAATATCATTATTACTTCCGCTGACCACACAAACCACATTTTTACCAGATATATGATCTTTATAATGATCCAGAGCTGCTATGGTCAGAGCACCGGCAGGTTCCAATACCATTGCATCCTTATTGTACAATTCTAAAATTGTTTCACAAACTTTCCCTTCATCGACAGTAACACAATCATGGATATAATCCTTACATATGGCAAAAGTAAGATCACCTACTTTCTGGACAGCGGCGCCATCTACAAATTTATCAATATGCGGAAGCTCCGTATTGATTCCCGCTTCAATCGAAGCTTTCATTGAAGCTGCACCTTTAGGTTCCACAATAATGATTTTTGTTTCCGGAGATAATACTGAAAATACAGTAACAATGCCAGCCGCTAAACCTCCACCGCCTAACGGGACAAAAATATAATCAATTTTATGTTCAGCCTGTTCTAAAATTTCCATCGCTAAAGTAGCCTGTCCTTCAATAATCTGGACATCATCAAAAGGATGGATAAATGCTGCGCCTGAGTTTTCACTATAGGCTAACGCAGCATTTTTTGAATTGTCAAAAGTATCTCCAATTAATCGTATTTCAGCATATTCTTCCCCAAACATGGCCACCTGTTCCAACTTTTGCTTAGGAGTGGTGATCGGCATAAAAATCGTTCCTTTTATTTTCAGTTTTCTGCAGGCTAAAGCAACCCCTTGGGCATGATTTCCTGCACTCGCACAAACAATACCATTATGTACCTCATCATTTTTATGAAGATGATATATTTTATTGTATGCTCCCCTTATTTTATAAGAACGGACAGGCTGCATATCTTCTCTCTTAAGAAATATTTCAGCAGATACCTGTCGGGAAAGTCTCCCACTCTTTTGCAACGGGGTCGTATTAATGATCCCCTGCAATGTTTGTCTTGCTTTTTTTACAGAATCCAGTGATGGAAAGCTGACCGTTTTAGTTTTCATACTCATAGGTTCTGTCAGGACGAAGAGACCTTACGACCTTACCTGCTTGCCATAACTCACTGTTTCGTAGCTCTTCAAGTTCTTTATTCAATCCTTCTCTGTAGTCTTCTTTACTGTTGCTGGAAATAGACTTTTGGGACTCGTTTCCTTCTTTTACACTTTGGTATAATTCTTCAAATACAGGTTTTGTAGCATCATAAAATTTCTTCCACCAATCCAAAGCACCTCTTTGAGCTGTTGTAGAACAATTGGCATACATCCAGTCCATTCCGTTTTCTGCTACCAGTGGCATTAAAGATTGTGTTAATTCTTCAACCGTTTCATTAAATGCTTCTGATGGTGAATGCCCCTGAGATCTTAATACTTCAAATTGAGCTGCAAAAAGACCTTGTATAGCCCCCATTAAAGAACCTCTCTCTCCTACCAGATCACTATATACTTCTTTTTTGAAATTGGTTTCAAACAGATATCCGCTTCCTACAGCAATTCCCAAAGCTGTTACTTTATCTTTGGCATTTCCTGTAGCATCCTGATGAATAGCGTAGCTGCTGTTCAGTCCTTTACCTTCAACAAAAAGTCTTCTTAAAGAGGTCCCTGATCCTTTAGGTGCTACTAAAACAACATCTACATCTTTTGGAGGAACGATTTGAGTCTGGTGGTTATAAGTAATTCCAAAACCGTGGGAAAAATATAGGGTCTTTCCAGGAGTCAGATGCTTTTCTACGGTTGGCCATAGCTCAATCTGCGCGGCATCACTCAATAAATAGCAAAGAATAGTTCCTCTCTGAGCAGCTTCCTCTAATTCAAACAGCGTTTCACCCGGAACAAATCCGTCTTGCACTGCTTTATCCCAGCTTTTAGAATTTTTACGTTGTCCTACAATCACATGAATTCCATTATCTTTAAGGTTAAGAGCTTGTCCAGGTCCCTGAATACCATAACCCAAAACAGCTACAGTTTCATCCCTTAATACTTCCTGTGCTTTTTCAACCGGAAATTCTTCTCTTGTTACTACGTTTTCTTCTACACCTGCAAATTTAATTAGTGCCATAATTTTATATTTATATTGTTAATTTTTTTGACCTTTCTATAAGGTTATATTTTATATTGAATGTGTGTTTTTTATTGGTATGCTATTTTTTCCAGAGCATTGAGCTTTTTATGAAACCCTTCATTGGATTTGATCACGGCTACCCTTCCACTTCTGATAAATTCTATGAGACCATGAGGCTCTACAATCTTCAGGAAATTATCGATCTCTTCACGGTGTCCCACAATGGTAAATACCGTATAATCATTTCTTACACTGACAATGGTAGCTCCGTATTGTCTTAATACTCTCTCTACATAAAACTTTTCAGAAACAACATTGGTTTCTATTTTGAAAAGAGCCAGCTCCTGCCATACAATCTCTTCATGGGTATTATAGTATACTTTAAGCACCTCTACCAGCTTCTGAATCTGTCTTGATATTTTTCGTACGGTTTCTTCAGTGACATCAACCACAATCGTAAACCTCGAGATACTTTCTATTTCCGTAGGAGATACATTAAGACTTTCTATATTAATTCCTCTCCTGGAAAACACCATGGCAATCCTCGTAAGCAATCCTACCTGATTTTCTGTAAAAACACTTATTGTATATTCTCGTTTACTCATTTGTATTATTTTTATTTTAAACGGATTTCACTTACACAACACCCCTGCGGAACCATAGGAAATACATTATTCTCTTTTCCTACTTTTATCTCCAAAAGATAGGCTCCTTCAGTAGTAAGCATTTCTTCCAGGGAAGACTTTAAAAGATTTCTTTCTTTCACATGCTTTCCTTTAATACCATAAGCTCCGGCAACCGTCGCAAAATCAGGGCTGGTAATATCCACAAAAGAATACCTTTTATCATGGAAAAGCTCCTGCCATTGACGCACCATTCCCAGGAAAGAGTTATTAAGGACAATCATTTTTACACCAATTCCAAATTGAGCAATTGTTCCCAGCTCCTGGATATTCATCTGAAAGCCTCCATCACCGGCAATACAGATCACATGCTTATCCGGATTTACCATTTTTGCCCCTATTGCAGACGGCAAACCAAACCCCATGGTTCCTAAACCACCTGAAGTAACGTTTCTTTTTGATTCCTTAAATTCCGCATAACGACATGAAATCATCTGATGTTGTCCTACATCCGTACATATAATATATTCCCCATCCGTAAGTTCGTTCAGATATTTAAGTACTTCACCCATGGTTAGCTCTTCCGTCGTAGGGTTAAGCTCTCTTGCTACCACTACTTCATTTTCTTCATTCCGAAGCGTTTTAAATTGATTCAACCATTCATCATGCGTGTTTTCATCAAGCAGATCGGCTAATAGTGGAAGCGTTTCTTTACAGTTTCCTAAAACAGGAACATCTGCCTTTACATTTTTATCAATTTCCGCAAGATCAATATCGAGATGAACTATTTTCGCCTGTCTGGCATATTGATCTAATTTTCCCGTAACACGATCGTCAAACCGCATACCGACTGCTATTAATACATCACAATCATTAGTCAGTTTATTGGGAGCATAATGGCCGTGCATTCCCAGCATTCCTACATAAAGAGGATGTTCGGTGGAAAGTGCTCCTAGCCCCAGAGCTGTAGATGCTGCAGGAATTCCTGTTTTTTCTACCAGATCTTTAAGTTCTTGTTCTGCTTTCCCGATAATAACTCCTTGTCCAAATAATAAAAATGGTCTTTGAGCTGCATTTATCAGTGAAGCTGCCTGTTCTATATATTCTTTTCTGATATTAGGTTTGGGATAATAAGACCGTATAAAGCTGCAGGTCTCATATTCATCAAACTCTATTTCCTGAAGCTGAGCATTCTTAGTAATATCGACCAATACAGGTCCCGGACGTCCTGATTTAGCAATATAAAATGCTTTGGCTAATGCATTCGGAAGGTCCTTAGCATCCGTTACCTGGCAATTCCATTTGGTAACAGGAGCCGTAACATTAATCACATCTACTTCCTGAAAAGCATCAGATCCTAAAAGAGAAGCATACACTTGTCCTGTAATACAAACAAGAGGAGTACTATCAATCATCGCATCTGCAAGTCCTGTTACAAGATTAGTTGCTCCCGGCCCACTCGTCGCAATAGCAACACCAATATGCCCGGAAGATCTCGAAACTCCTTGTGCCGCATGAATTGCACCCTGCTCATGCCTTACCAGTATATGTTGTATATCTTCTTTATAATCATACAAAGCATCATAAATGGGAATGACCGCTCCCCCGGGATAACCAAAGACCGTTGTAACATTTTCGGCTTTAAGAATTTCTAAAATAACTTCTGCTCCTTTTAATATTCTTCCATTTCCCGGAGACTTGTTTTCCTTTAATGTCTTTAATGCTGCGTCCATTCTATTTATTTTAAAAATCAGTTATACATCCTTGAGAAGCATCCGATACCAGTTTTGCATACTTGTACAGAACACCTGTTTTTACTTTATAATCCGGCTTTTCAAAACCGGCTTTTCTTTTCTGAAGTTCTTCTTCCGTGATCAGAAGATTAATTGTGTTTTTTACGGCATCTATTTCGATAACATCATTGTTTTTTACCAGGCCAATGAGACCTCCCTCAAAAGCTTCCGGGGTAATATGTCCCACCACAAAGCCATGAGTTCCTCCTGAAAATCTTCCATCAGTAATTAAAGCGACATTCTTTCCTAGTCCTGAACCCATTAATGCAGAAGTAGGTTTTAACATTTCGGGCATTCCGGGAGCTCCTTTCGGTCCTTCATTTTTAATAACAACCACATCTCCATCATTGATCAGGCGATCTTCAATTCCTTTAATAAATTCCTTTTCACCATCAAATACCCTTGCTTTACCTTTAAAGAAATTTCCTTCTTTACCTGTGATTTTGGCAACACATCCTTTTTCAGCAAGATTGCCATACATAATCCGGATATGCCCTGTCTCTTTGATTGGGTTATTAATATCCCTGATAATGTTTTGCTCCCTGTCGATAATAGAGGTCACGTTCCTTAAGTTTTCAGCAATTGTTTTTCCTGTAACCGTCAAACAGTCACCATGGAGAAGTCCTATATCCAGAAGGTATTTCATCACTGCCGGAACTCCGCCTACTTCATGTAAATCTTTCATCAGATACTTTCCGCTTGGTTTTAAATCCGCCAGTAAAGGTGTAGTATCACTTATCTTTTGAAAATCATCAAGACTTAGGTTATGTCCGATACTTTTTGCGATAGCAATAAAGTGAAGAACAGCGTTGGTACTTCCTCCCAGAACCATAATAATTCTGAGTGCATTCTCAAAAGCTTGAGGGGTCATAATATCGGAAGGCTTGATATCTTTTTCCAGAAGAATTCTTATATAATGCCCTGCAAACTCACATTCTTCTTTTTTTTCTTTACTCAATGCGGGGTATGAAGAGGAATAGGGTAAGCTCATTCCCAAAGCTTCAATTGCAGAAGCCATTGTATTTGCAGTATACATTCCTCCACAAGCACCGGCACTTGGACATGAGTTTTTAATAATTCCATCATAATCTTCATCCGAAAGCTTTCCTGCAATTTTGTTCCCTAATGCTTCAAAAGCGGATACAATATTAAGATCATTCCCTTTGTAGTGTCCGGCTTCTATACTTCCGCCATATACCATAATCGACGGGCGGTTAAGTCTGGCCATTGCCATTATAGAACCTGGCATATTTTTATCACATCCGGGTACAGTAATGAGCCCATCATAATACTGACCTGCACATACCGCTTCAATACTATCAGCAATAATATCTCTGCTTACCAGAGAATAGCGCATTCCATCAGTTCCATTAGTCATTCCGTCACTGATTCCTATCGTATGAAACATTAGTCCTACAAGGTTTTGTTGCTTAACCCCTTTTTTCACAATTTCAGCAAGACCGTTAAGGTGCATATTACAGGTATTTCCATCATATCCCATACTTGCAACGCCTATCTGGGCTTTTTCAAAATCTTCTTTCTGAAATCCTATTCCGTAGAACATAGCCTGTGTTGCTGGTTGTGTTGGGTCCTGGGTAAGAACTCTGGAATATTTATTAAGTGTTTTACACATATTGCGGCAGTTTTAAATAAGAATAATCTTCCTGAAGTACAAGGTGGCTGTATGCTTTCTGGATTAAAGCGGATTTACTTTGTTCCCATTTCAATTGAAACGGAATAGTATTAAGAGATTCCAATGCTATAATCTCAGCAGCGGTACCACAAAAAAATGCGGCATCAGCACCTTCCATTTCTTCAGGTTTGAAGAATTTTTCTTCATACTTAATCCCTAGTTGATCGCATATCTCGAATACCGTAGCTCTGGTGATCCCTGGAAGAATACTGCCCTTTGCAGGTGTATATAATTTTGAATCTTTTTCATAGAATACATTCGCCCCTGAACTTTCTGCAACGTTACCATTCCCGTCAAGAAGCAACGCTTCATTAAATCCTTTATCTTTAGCTTCCTGTGATGCCAGGATAGAGTTTACATAATGACCACTTGCTTTAGCCTCAATTCTAAAAGCTTTTGGGTTGGGCCGCTCAAAAGAAGAAGTCATTACTTTCACATGATCAGACAAATACCCATTATCCCAGCTCCACGCTTGAATTACCAAAAAACTTTTACTTCCCTTTAAAAGTCCCATATTCGGTGAACAAATCACCAGCGGTCTGATATAAGCATTGCCTAAATTATTCATTTCCAGAAGTTGATACGTAATATCAATCATTTCCTGAGTAGAATATTCAAAAGGAATCATCATTAATTCCGCCGATTTTTTTAAACGGTCATAATGCTCTTCAGCCTTAAAAATCTTTGTCCCGTTTTTTGTTTGATAAGATTTGATTCCTTCAAAAACCGCATATCCATAATGAAGCGACTGTCCGTAAAGATCAGTAGAAGCTTTGGAAGCCTCCAGAAACTTTCCGTCATAATAAAGCATCGTTTTTTCGTTGTAATACATAGTATGTTTAAGTTATTATTTAAGTTTGGAAATCAACAACATGGCATTCCAGACCTGATCGAAAGTATTTTTATCGTTTATTTTATAGATTGAAAACATCGTTTTGTCCTGCTCAATCTGTATTCAAATTTCAAAAACCCAATAAAAACCTACCGGATCTGCCCCATGATGTCGTTTGATATTAAGAATTTGAGTCTTTCCGAACTTCATTATTGAGGTTTTTGGTTTAATTTTGGTTCAAAGCTATGACTTGAAATATTTTTCTAATTTCTATTTTTCTGAAAAATACAATATTCAAACACTAAAAAAACAAATTAAATAAACTGATAATCAATAATTTAAATTATAAAATTCTACAATAGCAGAATTACAGAAAGACTTCGGATTTGGATTTACTCAATTATATCCGTTTGGGTTTGTCATTAACAAATCACGGTCATGACATCAACAGTATTTTTAGTATTATTAGAAACCCAGTTTGTTTTAACAAGTCTTTCATGGCAGTAAAGCATCATTTTTTCTTTGTAGTCCATATTCTGTTTTTTAAAGTTATTCTTAGATTTTAGACATAAAAAAAGCCATCCCTGATGAGGATGGCTTTCTAATATTTCTATAGAGTTTTCAACAATACCATCGCTCATCACCGGATCCGATAATGACAATAACGATAGTAATAATATTGTTGAATATTCTATTCATTTTTATTTTTTGATGTGACAAATGTATAAACTTTTTTCAATTAAAAAAATATTTTGTGATTTTTTTTAATTAACCTCAATAAAAAGCAGAATGATTAATCGTATTTGCAATCTGTAAATAAAACACTTTTTAAAGCATAGGCTTAACTCCTAGTGGTCTCATTAGTCAATCGTAGATATTTAAAGAAAATAATAGGGTGGAAATATATATTTCCACCCTATTATTTTGTAATTTATCAATAGAAAAAAATTGAAAATCCTCTTCGAAAGCCTTTATCACTGATCTTATTTTCTCCAACAATAAGAGCAAATATTTTTATAGATCTCAGATATTAATAAGCCAAAAGCTTTACTTTAATAAAACTTAATAAATAACAATATAACAATTAATTAAACAATTTATATTCAATTGATATTTTATTTTTTATCAACTACAATTCTTTCTGTCCTGTTAGCGATTTCCCAAGCCGTTGCAAATACCAGCTGGGCTCTTTTTTGTAATAATAAATAATCTATTTTTTCTACATCATCCGTAGGTTGATGATAGTCCTCATGGATACCGTCAAAGAAAAAGGCAACCGGAACATTATTTTTAGCAAAATTATAATGGTCTGAACGATAATACAACCTTTCCGGGTCATTGGGATCGTCATATCTATAATTCAATTCTAAATTGTTCGTCTTTTTGTTCGCTACTTCATTAATCACCTTTAATTCAGAGCTTAACATTTCAGAACCAATAACATATACATAATTTTTCCCTCTGTTTTCAGGATCATCTCTCCCAATCATATCAATATTGAGGTCAACAACTGTATTAGCAAGTGGAAAAACAGGATTATCAGTATAGTATTCAGAACCAAACAGCCCATGCTCTTCTCCTGTTACATGCAGGAATAATATAGATCTTTTAGGACCGTTTCCTGCTTTTTTAGCACTTTGAAAAGCTTTAGCAATTTCCATTACGGCAACAGTTCCGCTTCCGTCATCATCGGCTCCATTATAAACTACTCCATTTTTAGTACCTACATGATCATAATGTGCAGAAACAACCACAATTTCTTCAGGTTTTTCTGTTCCTTCAATAAATGCTAAAATATTCTCAGAATCCGGAAGATTTCTTCCTCCTCTCTGTTTCATATATGCTGTCGGAACTTTCTGATAATAAGATCCTAAAGCCTTTGGATAAGAAATTCCAAGATCTTTATAAAACTTTACCATATACTCCCCTGCTTTTTTTTGTCCGGGACTTCCCGTATCTCTTCCCTCCATTTCATCAGAAGCAATAACATATAGATTCTTCTTTAGATCTTCATGCTTAATGTTTTGATAAGCAGCTTGAAATTCTTTTTCAGATTTAGTTAAAGCCTTGGGTAATGCCTGGCTACTGTCTGGTCCATCATTAGCAACATGAGCTGTTCCGCAGCTCACAAGTACAGCAACAGAAAATAAAGGAATGAGTATTTTTTTCATTAGTACAATAATTTTCTTAAAAGTAGCAAAATTTATTTAATCCGTAACAGATTCCATTTTTTCCTATATTTGATATCAATGCACAAAAGATGAAAAATATTGCTGAATTTACCCACTATACGTTCTTTACCGAGATGTCTGAATTAGCATCCAGACATCAGAGTTTTGATTTATCATTAGGACTTCCTGATTTTGATATCGACCCTCGTTTAAGTGATTTTCTTAAAGAGGCTGCAGATCTGCAGTATCATCAATATGAACCTCTTTCCGGCAATCCACTGTTAATTGAAAATATTATCCGATTTAATGCAAAGCGTACAAATAAAATATACCTTCAAGAGGATGAAGTAAGTATTGTACCTTGTGCAACCTTTGCTTTATATACTTCCCTTAAATGCATTTTAAATCAAGGAGATGAAGTTATTATCATTCAACCTTCTTACTATACATACGGGCCATCTGTTGTGCTTAACGGCGGGGTTCCTGTTTATTATGATCTTGATCATGATTTTACGATAAACTGGGGAAAGCTTCAAAAGAGTATTTCGGCAAAAACAAAAGCAATCATTGTGAACTCCCCGCAAAATCCAACAGGAAAAATGTGGTCACAATCAGAATGGAATCAGTTGTATGAATTAATCAAAGATCAAGAGATCTATCTTATCTCAGAAGAAATATATGATACTTATTGTTTTGATGGAATTGAACACTATAGTTCTTTTATACACCCCCAATTAAAAGAAAGAACATTCTGCATTTTTTCTTTTGGTAAAATGTTCCATTCAACGGGTTGGAAAGTGAGTTATATGTTATCTTCCAAGGAACTAACTGCAAAGTTCAGATGTCACCAACAGTATATCTCGTATAGTGCCAATGCACCTGCACAGTATGCTTTAGCAAAATATCTTGAAATCTTCGATCCTTCTGAAAATCAAAAGCTAATGCAGAAAAAAAGGGATTTGCTTAATACGCTGATTAAAGATACGCCCTTATCGGTAGAAAATATATCAGAAGGAAGTGTTTTCCAGATAGTTAATTTCAGAAATGTTTCCAAAACAATGTCAGATATAGAATTTTCAAAATGGTTGACCATTGAGAAAAAAGTTGCATGCCTTCCACTGTCTGCATTTTATACTTCCAGACAGAATTCTGATTATATCAGATTCAGTTTTGCGAAAAAGGACGAGCTCATCATACAAGCCATGGAACATTTGAGACAAAACCTTTAATACATCATACAGTTTTATACGAACAAAGAATCCGATAATAAACTCAATACGTGATAATTAAACGAAGTATTCTATGATTTAACATAAAAAAGCACTGCTTTGGCAGTGCTTAATTTATTGTATTGAATGAAATCTAAAGAGCCAAAACTCTTACGTCAATCCTTCTGTTTTTAGCTTTACATTCATCAGTATCATTCGCTTCACAAACAGGGTGTTGAGAACCATAGCCTTCTGCTTCTATTCTGTCAGAAGAAATTCCCATTTCCAATAATTTCAGTTTTGCCGTTTGTGCTCTCAGATTAGATAATTTTTGATTGCTTTCTTCGTTTCCTGTATTATCGGTATACCCTCCTAATTTTATCTTTAAATCAGGAAAAGCATTTAGCAGCTCTGCTAAATTAGTCAGCTGAGCTTCAGAACCCGGTCTCAAATCACTTGAACCTGTCTCAAAGTAAAGATTTTCAATAGTATACCAATTATTGGGATCCAGGACTGCTTTATTTTTATTTTTAATATGGGTATACATTTCGTGTAAACGGCTGTTCTCACCTATAGAAATGGTTTTCCCTCCTTTTAACTTGATTTCCTGAATGGTTCCCGTTTCATAAACAAAATCTCCGTTTTCATTTAAATGTCCTTTAATTTCTTTCGGAACAGCAATAACAAGACCTGTAGTAGCATTTATATTTTCTGAAGTGGCATTCACTCCTTCTTTACTTAGTAGTTTTTCAATCGTCGCTTTTCTTTCAGCTTCAATTTTATCTTTATGTAAAGTTGCCAGCGTTGGAGCGATCACCAACGAAACAATAGACATCAGTTTAATCAAAATATTCATTGAAGGCCCCGAGGTATCTTTAAATGGATCTCCTACCGTATCACCTGTTACGGATGCTTTATGAGGTTCAGAACCTTTATAGTATGTTTTCCCGTTTATATCAACTCCTTTTTCAAAAGATTTTTTAGCATTATCCCAGGCACCACCGGCATTGTTCTGAAACATTCCCATTAAAACCCCACATACCGTTGCACCAGCTAAAAACCCTCCTAAGACTTCAGGCCCAAAAATAAACCCAATTAAAAGCGGTGATATGATAGCAATAGCCCCGGGAAGCATCATCTTTCTGATAGAAGCGTCTGTAGAAATAGCAACACATTTTTCATATTCAGGTTCTGCCGTACCTTCTAAAATCCCCGGAATTTCCCGAAACTGCCTTCTTACTTCTTCTACCATTGCCATTGCAGCCTGTCCAACCGCAGTAATCGCTAATGATGAAAATATAAATGGAATCATACCTCCTACAAATAATCCGGCCAGAACATCTGCCCGGTAAATATCAATGCCATCAATCCCTGCAATTCCTACGAATGCGGCAAATAAAGCCAAGGCAGTAAGTGCGGCAGATGCAATTGCAAATCCTTTTCCTGTAGCTGCCGTAGTATTTCCTACAGCATCCAGAATATCTGTCTTTTCACGTACCTCTTTGGGAAGCTCACTCATTTCAGCAATTCCACCGGCATTATCTGCTATAGGCCCAAAAGCATCTATGGCTAATTGCATCGCTGTAGTAGCCATCATTCCGGCAGCAGCAATAGCCACTCCATATAAACCAGCACATAAATAAGATCCGTAAATTCCTCCTGCCAATACAAGGATAGGAAGTAAAGTAGATTCCATACCTACTGCCAGCCCTCCGATAATATTAGTCGCATGTCCGGTAGAAGATTGTCGCACAATACTTGAAACCGGCCTTTTTCCTATCGCAGTATAGTATTCTGTAATAATGCTCATCAGTGTACCGACTACCAAACCTACCATAATAGCCCCGAAAACACCCATTTTTGTGAATTCGTGCCCTCTCAGTACCATTGTTTCAGGTAAAATATAAGTCACCAGGAAATAAGAAGCTATAGCAGTAATGACAATACTTCCCCAGTTTCCTAGATTTAATGCATTTTGAACGCTTGAAGTTGAAGATCCTTCATTATCATTAATCCTTACAAATAAGGTTCCTATCATAGAAAAAATAATCCCTGTTCCTGCAATAAGCATGGGAAGAAGAATCGGAGCGAAACCTCCGAATGAATCGTCAGAAATCGTTTCTCTACCTAATACCATTGTAGCCAGAACCGTTGCCACATACGATCCGAATAAATCGGCTCCCATTCCCGCAACATCCCCAACGTTATCCCCAACATTATCAGCAATAGTCGCAGGGTTTCTCGGATCATCTTCCGGAATTCCGGCTTCAACCTTTCCTACTAAATCCGCTCCTACATCAGCAGCTTTTGTGTATATACCTCCTCCTACTCTGGCAAATAATGCGATAGATTCTGCACCTAAAGAAAATCCGGTAAGAATTTCAATTGTTCTTTCCATCTCATGAGAATCTACAGGAGCATCGGGAGCAAAAATCTGCTTAATAATCAAGAAAAGAGCTCCTAATCCCAGAACCGCCAGACCTGCAACTCCCATACCCATAACAGATCCACCGGCAAAAGATACTTTGAGTGCTTTAGATAATGACGTTCTTGCTGCTTCTGCAGTTCTCACATTAGCTTTTGTGGCTATTTTCATTCCTATAAAACCTGCTAAGGCAGAAAAGAAAGCTCCAACGGCAAAAGCAATTCCTATGCTCCAATGGGAGGTAGAATTACTCATTCCCATAATAGCCAGTAAAACAGCTACGATAATAACAAAATACATAAGAATCTTGTACTCAGCTTTTAAAAAAGCCATAGCACCGTCAGCGATATGTCCGCTGATAATTTTCATTTTTTCATTTCCGGCATTCTGCTTACTGACCCAATTACTTTGAATATAGGTATACAGTAGCGCGATAACACCAAAAACCGGAACTAAATAGAACAAATTCATAGTTTATTATTTTTATATTAAAAAATTGTAATTAGTTTTATAAATATAACAAATTTCTAAATGCTTTATAATATTCAATAATATTATAAATTTTTTGTAATTTTATTTTTTCACAACATATTGAATTAATTACTATGAAAATTTTCATTTACCTTTCTTTTTTGGCACTAATCATCAGCAGCTGTAAAAACAGAACTCCTAAAGAAAAGGCAGATACTCTTTATTTTGGAGGGACTATTATCACGATGGAAGATACCCCTTCTCAAGTTGAAGCTGTTGCCATAAAAAATGGTAAAATACTTTTTGCAGGCCCAAAAGAAGAGGCAGATCATTATACAGAATTTAGCACAGACCTTATTGATCTCAAGGGGAAAACTTTATTACCAGGCTTTATTGATGTTCATGGTCACCTTACGTCGAGAGCAGGAATGATGCAGACAGTTGACCTTTCTCCGGAGCCGTATGGTAGTGTAAATTCTATTAAGGATTTGCAAACTTCAATCAGACAATTTATAAAAGAACATCAATTAAATAACAAACAACCTGTTATCGGTAATGGTTATGATGACGCTATTATGGCAGAACACCGACACCCAACAAAAACTAAACTCGATGCCATCAGCAAAACCAATCCCATTATTGTTATCCATACTTCCGGCCATGCCAGTGTAGCGAATACTGCTATGCTCAAATTATTAGGAATCTCTGAATCTTCAAAAGATCCTGAGGGTGGACACTTGGGAAGAGATAAAAAAACTGGAAAATTAAATGGAAAATTGGAAGAAAATGCAAGCTTTACAGCATTGCTTACTTTAACTGAAAAAATGAATCAAGGAAAGGATACGCAGGCACAAGCAATAGAAAATCTCATGAAGGCCCAGGAAGAATGGTTAAGCTACGGCCAAACTACAATCTGCGACGGAAGAACTATGGGAGAAAGTGTAGCTCTTTTACAAAACGCTGCGTCCCGTCATCTTTTCAAAGTTGACGTTGTTTATTTTCCTGATTATGAATATTTTAAAAAGGACTTTAATCTATTTAAACCCAAGTATATGCAATATGAAGATCATCTGAAATTAGGTGGTTTTAAATTTTCAGACGATGGTTCTCCACAAGGTAAAACGGCATGGCTTACTCAGCCTTATTTGGTTCCGCCGGAAGGCCAATCTAAAGACTATAAAGGATTTCCAATATTTACGGATGATACCCTCTATAACGATCTCAAAACATTATTTCAAAATCATATTACAGCGCAGCTTCATGTGAATGGAGATGCAGCTATAGATCAGGCCATACGTGTAATCCAAAGATTAAAAGATGAGAATATCTACAAACCGGAATTACGGGCTACCCTGATTCATGTGCAGAACAGTCGTCCCGATCATATTAAAAAAATAAAGGATCTGGGTGTTATTCCATCTTATTTTTCCACGCATACCTACTTATGGGGAGACTGGCATTACTCAAGCGTTTTTGGTCCTGAAAGGGCTTCCTTTATCAGTCCTGCCAATTCAGCATTAAGGGCCGGAATTAAATTTACCATTCATCATGATGCTCCAGTTACCCCACCCGACCTTATTACCGCTGTCTATGCTGCAGTGAACAGAAAAACACGCTCGGGACGAATTTTAGGACCAGATGAAAGAATCACACCTCTTGAGGCCTTGAAAGCGATTACCATTAATGCAGCATATCAACTACAGGAAGAAAAAACAAAAGGCTCGATTAAGACAGGAAAGCTGGCTGACTTTGTTATCCTCGACCAAAATCCATTAACTATTGATCCTGAAAACATCAGAAGTATTAGTGTTCTGGAAACCATTAAAGAAGGGAATACGGTGTACAAAAAGAATGAATATTAATTCAGGAACATAAGGATACAATACAACTATTGTTGATCATTGACTTCGTCAAATCTTCAATTCAGTAAACGAAGCGAAAATGAAGAAGAATCTAGCCATTACTAAAAGAATAAATACTAAACAAGCATAGATAGCCTTACTGTTTAAAAAAATAAAAAGACAGACGAAAATCCGCCTGTCTTTTATTATTGCATCAGAAGAAATGTCTTATCCTCCGAATTTTTCTGCATAATCTTTTTGAGAAGCTTTGATTACTTTTCTTGCATGCTCTACTCCGTATACTTCCTGAATTCTACATTTTGCAGGCTCATCCGGTAAGTTTTTGTATGTTAAGAAGTAATGCATTAATCTTTTTACTTCAGCCTCAGGCAATTCAGCAATATCTCTGAAATGTCCAAAAGCATGATCGCCTACCATTACAGCAACGATTTTATCATCAGCTTCACCTCCATCAATCATTTTGAAACCTCCGATTGGAATAGCTTCCATCAACATACCTCCTGAGTGAATATTATGTGAGCTTAGTACACAGATATCCAGGGGATCGTGATCTCCCATCGTAACATCTTCTGCTCCGCTTTCAATAGCTAACTTCATTACTTCATTATGACAGTATGTCCTTGGAACAAAACCATATAACGCAGGAATGATATTTGAAAATTTCTGAGGACGGTCTACTTTTAAGTATCCGGTTTCTTTATCCACTTCATATTTAATCGTATCTGAAGGAACAATTTCTACAAATACGTTTACAACATTTGGCGCATCTTCCCCTGCAGAAATTCCATGCCACGGATGTGCTTTAAAATTTGGAATCATTATTTATATTTTAATTTTTTAAGTTATGATAGTATTATAATCTCTCTTCGCAAGTCTTCTATAGTAGCTGCAATATAGTCTTCATCATTCATATAATTCATGATAAAAACAGTTTTAAACTCATTCAGATCCGGGTTATTATTTAAATCCTCGTAGGTTTTATGAAGCAAATCAATAATAGCCGTTTTACAATCAACAATATTTTTCCAAGAATTTTTTGTTATATAAAGCTGTTGTGAAGAATTATATTCAAATTCTTCATTGATCGCTTTCTCAGTAAGAAAAATAAATTCGTGAACCGCTAAGTTTTTATCAAACTTCTGAATGATATTGGAAGGCTTTATCCTTTCAAGAAAAAGGGTCATTCTTTCATAAGAATGGGTCTTATTTTCAGAATTTGACTTGATCGAAAGAATCTTTATTTCCTGGTTTTTAAGTTTAATATAGGAATGTACAAACTGCCTCAGCAAAACCAAAAACGGAATTGCAATAATCAGAGCGAAAGCATATGGTAGGTATCCTGAAAAACTTGTCATAATTTGATGTGCAAAATTACTAATAAATTACTATTCATTATGCAAGTTTAAAGCTTTAATTTTTCATTTTTCCTTAAAAAATAGAGTGCGATAAATATAAATACTATTAATTTGCAGTATCAACCATTCTACAGTATAATGTCTTTAAAAAATTATATCTCCAAAATATCATTTAATAAAAGAATGAGCGGCAATCTTAAAAGTTTCCTCTCGTTTATAGTTAATTCAAAAAGATACAGTTACAGATTTAAGAAAAACACACTTGATTATAGTAACAATGAGACTTTTAAGTATCATTTCAAAGCTGGGGATAAAAAATTCAATCTTTATCTGAGAACATTTAAAGGAGATATTGACATTTTTTATGAAGTATTCTGGAGTGAAACCTATAAAGAACATCTTATTCTTTTAAATAAAGAGCCTGAAATTATCATTGATCTTGGAGCCCACATCGGCATGACATCTATATACCTGTCTTTACAATATCCAAAGGCTAAAATCTACTCTATCGAAGCATCCCGTGAAAATTTTGAAATATTGAAAGCCAACACAGAATCCTTTAGTAATATTACTTGCCTCAATGCTGCAATTCATTTTGAAGATGGTACAATCAATTTCGGTGGAGATCAATTATCCTATAATCAAAAAATATCAGAAACAGGAGTCCCAATACAGGCACTTACCATCGAGACTATTATGAATAAGTATGGTCTGAAAAACATTGATCTTCTTAAAATTGATATTGAAGGTGCAGAAAAGGAACTTCTCAGTAAAAATAATTCCTGGCTTAATTTGGTGGAAAATATTGTCATTGAAATACATCCCCCTTATGATGCTCAAAGCTTGGTTCATGATATTGATCCATATCATTTCTCTATTAAAAATGAAAAGAAAGATGTATTGTTTGCTATCAAATCATAGATAAAGGTTAACCTTCTTATTGGTATATCTTTAACTACTATTTTAATACAGATAGCCTGCCCATAAGCATAAATTTGATTAAGTCTGTTACTAGAACTTTGACAGGCTTTTCTACAAATCCGTAAGGTTTTAAATCAGGGCGAAATCCCCTGAAAAATTCTTCAATATTTGGAATATCGCCTCCTTCAAAATCAAAAATATGCGTATCAATATTCTGTTTAATCATATCATCAATTAGAATAGAGGCTCCTGAAATTTTAACATATTCTTTATCATTAAATGTTCCCAATAGAGCTACGGTCCGAACATCTTTATACGTCGCAATCATATTGATGATCTTATCCTGGTAATAAAAAGCTGTAAACTGGAAGCTTCCTAATTCATAAAATCTTTCAAATATTCTTAGAAAACCACTAAGATCTTCTTCTTTATCCAGTCCCAACATATTAAGCTCAATAAAAGATTTAGCATCATTAAAGCTTATTGATTTAATATTGCAAACAGGCAAAACATCCCGGTCTAACCTTAATTTTCTTTTTCTCTTAGGAGAATATTTAGCAAATACCTTTTCATAAGAATCAGGGTGAATGAGAAAATTCTTCTTTTGCTTTATCTTTGATACAAACTGATTGCTGTCATTGAACTTATAAATTCTGACCAGATAATTTCTATTCAAAAAATCTAAAAACTTCTCATTAACAGAAGAGTCATCCTTTTTTGAAAAAATTCCTAATTGCTGACAAAGCATTGGATTACATACAATTTTAATCCCATATTTTTTCACATATGGAATGGGCATTACCGCTTCATAATCTCCATAGACTAAAAGTTCCCAGCATTGTTTTCCGGTAACATCCAGAAATATTTTAGATGCGGAATATTTTATTTGCTCAGAGCTCTCTAAACATTCAGCATACCTTTTAAAATCAATTTCGTTATATCGTAATCTTCGAATCATACCAATCCTTCGTCTGAAAAGCTAAAATAGGAGTTTTGTGTTATAATTAAATGATCTAAAAGCTGAATATTTAAGAGTTTTCCTGCTTCTTTAACTTTTTGAGTAATCAGAATATCTTCCCGACTGGGTTTCAGGCTTCCCGAAGGATGGTTATGAGCTATAATAATTCCAGTTGAAAAATTGTCAAGCGCTGTTTTAAAAAGAATTCTTACATCTACAATAGATTGACTGATTCCTCCTTGGGTCAATTGAGACATCTGAATCACTTTATTGCTTTGATTCAGAAATAACGCCCAAAATTCTTCTGTCCTCAAATCTGATAAATGGGTTTTAAATATAGAATAAGCTGTATCGCTATTTGAGATTAAAGTCTTTTCTGTGATTTCCTGTCCGGCTCTTCTTCTTCCGATTTCCAAAGCTGTGGCAATAGACAGTGCTTTCACTTCTCCTATACCTTTAAATTTCATCAGGTCCTTTATGGACAACAAGCTCAGTTCATTCCAGCTGTTACCCACTGAGGATAAAATCCTTCTTGCCAGCTCTATAGCAGTTTCGTCTTTATTTCCACTGCCCATAACAATTGCTAAAAGTTCAGAATCAGAAAGTGCCCCCTTACCTTTCTGTAAGAATTTCTCTCTCGGCCGGTCATCTTCTGCAAGAAATTTTATAGGCATACATCTATTAATTGGAAATACAAAATACGAATTTTTAACAAAACATATAGGGTAACCAGCTATTCTTACTGGTCGATGTACATCCTAAACCTGATAAAAAATACTTATTAATTTAGATTAAATTTAAAGAAATTTGGCCTAGAGATAACTTATCTAAAATTTAATTAAGGATATCCTGTACTTAAAGTAAAAGGTTTTTATTTAATACTTTTTTATAAAGTATCTCTCTTGTTAAAGTACCATTATTCTCCAAATCGTAGAGCAACTCACGAATTAAAAAAGAACTTTAATCATAAAGTTCTAAAAATAATTTTATTCGATAATCATTCCGTCTTTCATAACCAGCTTTCTATCAGTAATTTCAGCAAGATTAGGGTTATGGGTTACAATAACAAAGGTCTGATTATATTTATCCCGTAAATCAAAGAATAAGCGGTGTAAATCATCGGCATTCTTAGAATCCAGGTTACCTGTTGGCTCATCAGCAAAAATGGTCTTAGGTGAATTAATAAGTGCTCTCGCAACCGCTACCCTTTGAGCTTCTCCACCTGATAACTGATTAGGCTTATGATGCAACCTCTGTTCAATCTTTAGATCTTCAAAGAGAGCGTACGCTTTTTCTAATGCTTCTTTTTCATTAGCACCGGCAATTTTTGTCGGAAGCAATACATTTTCCAATGCGGTAAATTCAGGAAGTAACTGATGGAACTGAAAAACAAAACCAATATTCTGATTTCTGAATTTAGAAAGCTGCTTATCATTCATATTGATGAATGATTCTCCGGCTATGGTAATTTCAGTATCATAATTTTTTGAATTCGTCGGTAAATCTAAGGTTCCCAAAATTTGTAAAAGAGTAGATTTTCCGGCTCCGGATTCTCCTACAATAGAAATCACCTCTCCAGTTTTGATATGGATGTCAACACCCTTTAATACCTCTAAATTCCCATAAGATTTATGGATATTCCTTGCTCTAATCATGTTTCAAAAATAGTGAATATAAATAAAACTAAAGTAATATTGTAATTATAAAAAATAATAAATTTTATTGTTTTTCATGTACAAATTAATATTAATCCTAAATTGAATTCAAAATAAAAAAGCCTCTCAAATGAGAGGCTTTTTTATTTATAAACTAGATCGTTACAGTAACAAAGTTAAAGGACTTTCCAGATATGTTTTTAATGTTTGTAAAAATTGAGCACCCGTAGCACCGTCTACCACTCTATGGTCACATGCTAATGATAGCTTCATAATATTTCCTACTACAATCTGACCATCTTTTACGATTGGTTTTTCAATAATTGCACCTACTGAAAGGATTGCTGAATTCGGCTGGTTGATGATACTTGTAAAAGTTTCAATACCGAACATACCCAGGTTAGAAACTGAGAATGTAGATCCTTCAATTTCGTTAGCCTTAAGGCCTTTGGATTTAGCTCTTGAAGCCATATCTTTTACAGCTGCCGAAATTTGAGTATAGTTCATCTGGTCTGTATTCTTAAGAACAGGAACTATTAATCCATCAGGAATAGCTACTGCTACACCAATATTAATATTTCCTTTGTGGATGATCTTATCTCCAGCCCAGCTTGAATTAACTTGTGGATGCTTTCTTAAAGCAACAGCAGTCGCTTTAATAATCATATCATTGAAAGAAATTTTAGTATCTGGTAAAGAATTGATTTCTTTTCTTGCCTCAATTGCTTTATCCATGTTAATTTCTACCATCAGATAATAATGAGGAGCAGAGAATTTACTTTCAGCAAGACGTTTTGCAATAATATTTCTTACCTGAGAGTTTTGCGTTTCTGTATCTTCTCCCTGAACAAAATTTACCGCTACTTGTGCAGCAGCATTTGCAGAAGATGTAGACGCAGATGAAGTCGCAGCTTGTGAAGGTTGATAGTTCTCAACATCTTTCTTCACAATTCTTCCGTTCTCTCCTGATCCCTGAATACCATGAATATCTACTCCTTTTTCCTGTGCTATTTTTTTAGCTAAAGGAGAAATAGCAACTCTATCGGTAGATGAAGAACTTACCGGCTGAGCGGCTGGTTGTGCTTCATTTTTTGTTTCCGTTTTTTGTTCAGCAGGCTTTTCTGTTGACTGAGCGGCTGGTTTTGCAGCTCCTACAGCAGAAACATCTGTTCCTTCAGGACCTATAATGGCTAATACAGAATCAACCGGAGCAGCGCCTCCTTCTTCAACACCTTGCTTCAATAATACTCCATTGAATTCAGATTCAAAATCCTGAACTGCTTTATCTGTTTCGATTTCAGCAAGAAGATCTCCTTCTTTAACTGTATCTCCTACATTTTTGTGCCATTTCGCCACTTTACCTTCTGTCATTGTATCAGAAAGTCTTGGCATTGTAATCACTTCTACACCAGCAGGAACTTCGGTAGCAGCTTGCTCTACACTTGTGCCATTATCTTCAGTTTTAGCTTCTTCTTCAGATTTTTTTTCGTCAGAACCTCCGGCTTCCGGAGCACTTCCTCCTTTCAATGCTGATATATCTTCACCTTCATTACCAATGATTGCCAAAACAGAATCTACAGCTGCCGCTCCTCCTTCTTCTACACCAATGTATAAAAGAGTTCCTTCTATCTCAGATTCGAAATCCTGAACAGCTTTATCTGTTTCAATTTCGGCTAAAATATCTCCTTCTTTTATTTTATCTCCAACTTTTTTATGCCATTTTGCCACCTTCCCTTCCGTCATCGTGTCGGAAAGACGAGGCATTGTAATTACTTCTGCCATAATTTTATTAATATGATAATGAGTTAATTGATAATTTGATAATGAATAAGGAACATGATAATTAACTAATTAGCACATTACCACATTATCTCATATTATTTTTTTTAGTTTTCTAATTTATCTACGAACGGATAATCTTCTTGTGCGTAAACATATTCATAGATTTTTTCAGCCGTTGGATACGGAGAGTTTTCCATGAATTCTACACATTCGTCAACAAAATCCCTAGACTTATTTTCAATAGCTTCCAATTCAGCTTCAGTAGCCCAGCTGTTTGCCAAAATCCTTTCTTTTACCAATTCAATAGGATCATCCTTCTTGTGAATAGATACTTCTTCCTTAGATCTGTAAGGTTCTGCGTCAGACATTGAATGCCCTCTGTAACGGTAAGTTCTGGCTTCAATAAATGTAGGCCCGTCTCCTCTTCTTGCTCTTTCAATAGCTTCATAAGCTACTTCAGCAACTTTTTCAGGATCCATTGCATCTACAGGAAGACAAGGCATTTCATAACCTAATCCTAACTTATAGATATCTTCGTGGTTAGCTGTTCTTTTTACAGAAGTTCCCATTGCATATTGATTATTTTCAACAACAAATACTACAGGAAGCTTCCAGTTCATAGCCATGTTAAACGTTTCATGTAATGAACCTTGTCTAGCTGCACCATCTCCGAAGAAACAGATATTTACCGCTTTTCTATCAAAATACTTATCCGCGAAAGCAATCCCTGCTCCCAAAGGAATTTGTCCACCTACAATACCGTGTCCGCCATAAAAACGGTGTTCCTTGCTGAAAATATGCATAGAACCACCCATACCACCAGACGTCCCTGTTGCTTTTCCGCAAAGTTCTGCCATGATTCTTTTCGGGTCTACTCCCATTGCCATAGGATGAATATGACATCTGTAAGCAGTAATCATACTATCTTTGGTTAAATCCATTGCATGTGTAAAGCCTGCAGGAATTGCTTCCTGGCCATTATACAAATGTAAAAACCCTCTGATCTTTTGTTTTAGATAAAGAGAACGGCATTTGTCTTCAAACCTTCTCCACATTGTCATATCTTCATACCACTTCAGGTATACCTCTTTAGAAAATTCTTTCATGTGTTAGCTCTTGCTTTTTTATGATGAAATAAGTTGAGCAAAATTATGAAAAAAACTTTGTTTTTATTGTATGCATAAGTAACTTTTCGTTTTTTCTGCTAAATCTACTTGCAGGCCGAATCGATTATTCTTAATTTTCGACCCCATGAAATGCTCATAAAACAACATTCTATCTATTATTTCCATGTTGTAATATATATGGAATCTGCTTATATATAAAGCTTTCGGTAAATAATAAATGCAACAGGAATATTAAAAAGAGATTACATTTTATCCCTTTCTTCTTTCATCTTTAATTATTGTTAACCTACTTTTTGGTTATTTTAACAGCCCCTTTTCCGGAGAAAATTCTGTAAGCCGTAGGGTTCTGTCTTCAATACTATTAACAAAATTGCCATGCAGTTTTGCTGTTTTAGCTTTAATTTCTTTCCATTCATTATCTGACATGAATCCTTCCCATGCCAACTTCATAGAAGTCTCATCTTTCCATTCCAGCAAATAAACAAATTCTGCTTTCTCTTTAAACTCCGATTCCCAAATAGCCACAATTGTAAAACCATATTTTTTCATGATTCTGAGAGCATGATCTCTGAATCTCTCCAGAAAAACCTGCTTGTTCTCCTTCGGAATTTCATAAATCCTTAATTGATGTATGGGAGGTATCATTGGAGAAGTATCTTGTTGATACAACGTTTGCCCGAAGATAGAACCACACCAAATAATCAGGAAGATAGTCAATAGTCTTTTCATAATGATGATATTAGAATTTGCGCCCAAGGCAAGCCTAATTAAAATTAAAAATTTTCTCAATACGAATCTTATTTATTGATAGAATTTTGTAAGCTCTTTAGTATATTTATCTTCATTTGTTTTTTGGGGTTATAATCTTATATTTGAGTTTTTAAATTAAACATGGAAGGAAAACAAACGTCTCTTATACAGAAAATTTCCAGGATTATCTCTGAGTTTTTCAGCCCTTTGGTATCATTATTTCTCTTTTTCATTTACAAAAGTATCCTCGAATATTCACTTCAAGACTCAATAATCTATTTTCTTCCAATTCTACTCATCATTATACTTCCTGTCATTATCTGGCTGGTCTGGAACGTAAAAACAGGAAGATATACGAATATGGATGTTTCAAACAGGGTTCAGAGAAAAACATTTTATATTTTCACAGCTACCTGCGTCATCTCTTATTTGATCTTTCATTATATTAAAAATGGGAGTATTGATTTTTTAATGATGTTTATCCTGGTTCTTCTTTTTGCTTTACAAATCAGTAACTTTTTCATTAAAAGCTCAATGCATACAGCATTCAATGTATTCGTTGCCGCATTGTTTTATTCATTAGACTGGAGGATAGGGATTATTTGGCTGGGAATTGCTATCTTAGTAGGAATTACGAGAGTAATACTAAAAAGACATACCGTAAAAGAAGTATTTATGGGCGCAGGAATAGCATTTGTTATTTCTTTTATTTATCTTTATTGTACGATACACTTTCAACATTCAAATATTTTATGAAAATAAATCATCTTACAACTGCAGAAGAAAACTTAATGAAGCTGTTCTGGAAGCTTAATTCATTTTATTTAAAAGATGTCATGGAGCAACATCCTGAGCCGAAGCCTCATCAAAATACCGTTTCTACCTATCTGAAAATATTGGTTGAAAAAGGCTACTTATCTACTCAGAAAGAAGGCAGGATTTTTAAGTATACCGTTACAATTCCACTCCAAGATTATAAGAAGTTTTTATTAAAGGAGCTTTCTCATCATTTCTTTCATGATTCCGGAAGAGAGATTCTTCAGTTCTTATTTGATGAAAACTTAATATCCCAGGAAGATTTGAAAGATTATTTTAATCTTAAGATCGAAATGAAACCTGTAAAAACAAAAGCCCCGAAATTGAAAATTGCGAATGAAATCTTAAATCCTAAGAAAGATAAAAAGACCGGGGATAAGAAAAAGAAGAAAAAGAAAAATTAACCTGTGTATGTAACTTCCAGGTATTTTGATTCTTATTGATATTGCTTATTCATTTTTATAGAAAAATCTTCCGGCAATATAAAGACATAAAAAAAGCGGCTTAAAAAAGCCGCTTATATTTTTACCAACGATTTCCACCGCCATTACCACGGTTGTTACCACCGCCGTAACCTCCGCCTCTGTTGTTTCCGCCTCCGTAACCACCACTACGGTTGTTATCGAAGCTTCTTCTTGGCTTCTCCTCTCTTGGCTTAGCTTCTGACACGTTAAGTGTTTTTCCGTTGAATTCTTTTTGATTAAGAGCTTCAATAGCTTGCTTTCCTTCTTCTTCACCCATTTCAATGAAACCAAAACCTCTTGAACGGCCAGTTTCTTTGTCTGTAATAATTTTGGCAGAAGATACTTCTCCAAATTCTGAAAATAAATCTTGTAACTCGTACTCTTTAGTTGAGTAATTGATGTTAGAAACAAAAATGTTCATTGTTAAATAAAATTATAAAAATTAATAAAAACTTGGTATATAAAAGAAAAGCAACATAAATTAATGAACAAATATTGATTCCAAATATAAACGTTCGCAAGATACAATTAAAAATTTCAAATCAAAGCTTTTTTATGAATATTTTATCATCACTTCTTAAACCAAAATATTTACTAACCTGATAATCAATAAACTAACAATACACACAATGGTGATTTTTATATGAAATTTAAGGATTATTTAACATTAAACCCTCATTAAAACCGTTTTATACAGTGCAAATCGGCAGTATAAATTTAATTAACGAATTAAAATCACACAAATCACACCCTTTTATTAAATAATTTCCAAAATTAAAATACAAAATACCTTTAAACTCAGTAAAACTATAGAAATCATAGATCAACTTTTCTAACATATCATGATGCTAAATCCTTCTACAAGTTTTCTTAAAATCAGAACAGATGTATGTACAAATCTATAATTGAGAAAATAAATAATTCTCTTTCAACAAGTAAATAGTATTGTTTTGATAAAGCGAGTTTTTAACACTAAATTTGTACCGCAAATTATTAAAAGATGAACTACCACACAAGAAAATGGGTAAAACCTGAAGATTTAAATCCTAATCACTCTCTTTTCGGAGGAAGATTACTACAATGGATTGATGAGGAAGCTGCACTTTATGCCATTATTCAGTTAGAAAATACCAAAGTTGTTACTAAATTTATTTCAGAAATCAATTTTATAAGTTCTGCAAAACAGGGGGATATTGTAGAAATAGGTATCGAAGTATCTGCATTTGGTTCTACGTCCATAACCTTAAGGTGTGAAGTAAGAAATAAAATGACCCATCAAACCATCATTACCGTTGATAAAATCGTAATGGTTAATCTTGGAGAAGACGGTAATCCTGTTGCTCATGGCAAAACTCAGGTTGAGTTTGTAAAAGACAGATTAAACAATCAATTATGAAAATCTTTATAAAAAATATGGTTTGCGGCAGATGCATTTCTGCCGTTGAGGGTATTTTTAATGATTTTAATATTAGTATACAATCAATACAGCTCGGGGAGGTAGAAACGGAAGCTGATATTTCAGAAGCTGACATTCAGTCCATTGAAGAAAAACTGGAAGAAACCGGCTTTGAAAGGATAAAAGACTCTGCTCACCAGCTTATTGAGAAGATAAAAAATCTCATTATTGTTAAAATAAGTGAACTCGACATCGACGAAGATTTCTTATTATCAGAATTTTTAGTTTCAGAGCTGCATAAAGATTATAGCTCACTATCAAAAACATTTTCACAAAACGAGAACATTACTCTGGAGCAGTTTTTTATTCTTCAAAAGATTGAAAAAGTAAAAGAGCTTCTTTTATACAACGAATTTACTTTAACCGAAATTGCTGGAAAACTAGGATATAAAAGTGTACAGCATCTGTCTTCACAATTCAGAAACAGTACAGGTTTTACTCCTACCGAATTTAAAAAACTGAAAATTCACAATCGAAAGCCTCTGGATTCAGTTTGAGAGTTTGAGAATATTAGCGTATTTTAAGTTCGTAAGATCTAATTAATTTTATGATAAAAGGACCTGTTACTTAAGAGAGCTACAACCTTTCACTCTCAAACCCTAATGCTCTCCAACTCAATAACTCCCAAATTTTATAACTATTATCCTTAAATTTATAACAGCACCCCGTTTCATTTTTGGAACTTTGTCATATAAATTTAGGATCATGGAACAACAATATAAAATACTGGGAATGACCTGCTCCGGTTGTCAGAAAAAAATTTCAGAAAAACTCAATAGCATTAACGGTATAACCGCTGATATTAACCTTGAAAATAATACCGCTACTATAAAGTCTGATAAAGCCATAGAACTTCATGCTCTTAATACAGCTTTAAAGGAAATTGGTAATTACCAACTGGAAGATCCTGATCAACCCGAAAAAACTTTTATCAAACCTCAGGATCGCATCTCCCCTTCTTCCGTATACTATTGTCCAATGGAATGTGAAGGAGATAAAGTTTACTTTAAGCAAGGAGAAAGATGTCCGGTATGTAATATGTACCTGGTTCCTATCGAGGAAAAACAAGCAAAAGACCCTAATTATAAACCCGCCTACTCTGCTTCTCATTTACCTGAAAACTTCAAAGACAGCATTGGAAAGGTTTACTGCCCGATGTTCTGTGAAGGCGACAAAGTTTATGATAAAAAAGGAGACTGTCCGGTTTGCCATATGCATCTGGAAGAAATTACCGAAGACCTGGTTAAGAACTCGGAATCATCTCACTCCCAGCATCATTCATCTCATAATCACAACCACAGCCATCATCATGAGGCTCCAAAAGTAACCGATGAAATGGCCGGACGATATTACTGTCCAATGTATTGTGAGGGAGATAAAACCTACGAAACGAATGTTGGATGTCCTGTATGCGGAATGGATTTGGTTAAATATCCTGAAAAGAAAACCGCAAAATACAGCTGTCCTATGCATCCTGAAATCATACGGGATGAGCCGGGAAGCTGCCCTATATGTGGAATGGATCTGGTAAGAATGCCGGATAGCGAAGGTGAAGAAGAAGATGAAACCTATAACATTCTCAAAAGAAAATTCATCATTTCACTGGTATTTACTATTCCTGTATTCATTCTTTCTATGGGAGGTATGTTTATCAGCTTTCCTTTCTCTCATCAAATTCAGGGATTTATCGAACTCTTTTTAACCCTTCCTGTATTATTTTATTCCGGATGGTTCTTGATGAAAAGAGGATGGATTTCATTTAAAACATGGAACCTGAATATGTTTAGTTTAATTGCTCTGGGTGTATCCGCAGCTTTCATATTCAGTATTGTATCCTTAGTATTTCCCGATATTATTCCTCACGAAATCCGAGGGCACAATCAGGAAATTCCTCTTTATTTTGAGGCAGTCTGTGTAATTTTAACCCTTGTTATTCTGGGACAACTCATGGAAGCGGCGGCGCATAAAAAAACTGGGAATGCTATCAGAGAATTGATGAACCTTTCTCCTGATGAGGCTAATCTTATCGTAAATGGAGAAGAAAAAAGAGTACTTCTTTCTCAAGTAAAAATTGGTGATTTATTAAAGGTTAAACCGGGAGAAAAAATTCCTGTTGACGGAAAGATAACTGAAGGAAGCTCTATTGTTGATGAAAGTATGATTACAGGAGAACCTATTCCTGTTGAAAAAAATATTGACGATAAAGTCTCCTCAGGAACTATTAACGGAAATCAGGTATTTATTATGAAGGCTGAAAAAGTAGGTGATGAAACCTTACTTTCACAGATCATCAAAATGGTCAATGAAGCCAGTCGAAGTAAAGCTCCTATTCAAAAGCTTACAGATAAAGTTTCCAAAATATTTGTTCCGACAGTTATTCTTATTGCTGCGCTTACTTTTGTTGGCTGGCAATTCTTTGGACCTGAAGGAAAGAGAAGCTTATTTGCTTTCGTAAATGCCGTAGCAGTTTTGATTGTTGCCTGTCCATGTGCATTAGGTCTCGCTACTCCAATGTCTTTAATGGTAGGAATCGGAAAAGGAGCTAAAAATGGTATTCTGATTAAAAATGCAGAAGCTCTTGAACAAATGAATAAAGTGAATGTTTTAATCACTGATAAAACAGGAACTTTAACGGAAGGGAAACCTTCGGTAGAACATATTGAAACCAGTAATAATGAAGATCAGAAGCTCATATTGAAACTAGCCTTCTCATTAAATCAAAACTCGGAACATCCGCTATCCAACGCTGTTATCAAAAAAGCAAAGGACGAGAACCTGAGTTCTGAAAAGGTAGAACACTTTGAAAATATCTCTGGAAAAGGAGTCAAAGGAAATATCAACGGAAAAACAGTTTATGTCGGAAATGAAAATCTGTTAACCTCTTATGAAATTAATATTCCTGAAAGTTTAAAGCAAAAAGCTGTAGAAGTACAATCAAAAGCGCATACGATTTCATATGTAGCACAAGACTCCACAGTTTTAGGGTTTATAAGTTTTACCGACAAAATTAAAGAAAGTTCTAAAAAGGCAGTTGAACAACTGATGAAAGAAGGTGTAGATATCATTATGATGACAGGAGATAATGAACATACTGCTAAAGCAGTTGCTGAAGAATTAGGCATTAAACACTTCAAAGCAAATTGCCTTCCGGAAGATAAACTGAATGAAGTTAAGAAATTACAAAAAGAAGGAAAGGTCGTTGCCATGACAGGAGACGGCATCAACGACTCCCCTGCTTTAGCCCAATCCAATATCGGAATTGCAATGGGAACCGGAACCGATGTTGCCATTGAGAGCGCTGAAATCACCTTATTAAAAGGAGATCTTATAGGAGTAGCAAAGGCTAAGCTACTTAGTGAAAAGTTATTGAAAAACATTAAAGAAAATTTATTCTTTGCCTTTATCTACAATGTTCTGGGAGTTCCTATTGCGGCAGGGTTATTGTATCCATTCTTTGGAATCCTGCTGTCTCCAATGATTGCAGCAGCAGCAATGAGTTTCAGTTCGTTATCAGTAATTCTGAATTCATTGAGACTCAACTCAGTGAATTTGGATATCAAATAGCTATTTAAAATTCTCCCGCAGATAACAACTCAACCTGCGGGAGATAAAAAATAAGATCATGAAAAAGGAGAATCTTTATATTGGGTGTTCAGGTTTCTATAACAATGACTGGAAGGGAACACTTTATCCTGAAAATACTCCAGGTAAAGATTTTCTTACATTATATAGTAAGGAATTTAATTCCGTAGAAATCAATTCTACATTTTACAGAAAACCTACAGCAAAAACACTGTCAAAATGGTTTGATGACACACCGGATTATTTTAGATTCTTTATTAAAATACCTAAAACAATTTCTCACGAGAAAAGACTTATAGAAAGTAAGGAAGAAATTTCTGAGTTTTGTAGACATATTCACACCCATTTGAAAGAAAAGCTGGCTGGTTTCTTATATCAGTTCCCTCCTTCTTTCAAAAAAACTAAAGACAACACTGATCTCTTGATTAGCAATCTTGACAGTCATTTTTTAAATGTCATTGAATTTCGTCATGAATCATGGTGGCACCAGGAAATTTTCGATATTCTAAAAAAGCATCACATCATTTTCTCAGGAGTCAGTTTTCCAGGTAATCTTCCCGAGGACATCATCATCAATGATGAAAAAATTATCTATTATAGACTTCACGGAAAACCCATCCTTTATAAGTCTGAATACTCAAATGAATTTCTTAACAATATTGCAGACAAAATACAAAAATCACAAAGAATAGCTTATATATTTTTCAACAATACCTGGGGAACTTCAGCAATTAAGAATTCGTTGTATTTAAAGGACATTTTACAAAGAGGAAGTCTTTCATAATTAATACATTAAAATATTATTAAAAACAGATTTCATACTTGATTTGGCATGCAATTCGCATATGAATTGTTAACATTAATTTGTAAAAATTAACAATTTTTAACAATAAATTTCCAACTCTTTTATGAAAAACTTTTTTGCGGAAAAGTCTCGAAATATGACTTTTCTTGGGATGTTTGCATTGGTGAGTGCAACTTCAATTTTACTTGACAGCTGTAATCAGAAAGAATCTGAGCAGATTATAAACAATGGCAATCCCGTCGCAAAAACAGTCCCCATATCGGATGAAGAAGAGGATTCATCAGGCAAAAGAGTGATCTATCTCACATTTGATGATGGTCCCAATCGTGGAACAGAAAATCTCCTGAAAATTTTACATAAAAGAAATGTATACGCCACAGCTTTTGTGGTCGGAAAACATTGCTATGACAGTAAAAAACAAAAAAGCGATATGGAGCTTTTAAAAAAAGATCCGATGGTGGAACTTGCCAATCACAGTTTTACCCATGCTCACAACAAATATTCCAACTTTTATAAAAACCCCGATGCAGTCGTTCACGATTTTGATCTTGCAAAAGATAGCTTAAAACTTTATGACAAAATAGCAAGAACACCGGGAAGAAACATATGGAGGCTGAATACCGTTAATTCTACTGATATTAAAAGCTCCACCAATGCAGCCAACAGGTTAAGAAAAGCCGGCTATAAAGTTATCGGTTGGGATTTGGAATGGAGACCCACCAATAGAATGGTATTGAAAGGGGATCATCAGGCTATGCTTAAAAAAGTAGACAGCGTATTTTTTAACAATTTGGAAAAAACATCAAGACATTTGGTTTTTCTGACCCATGATCAATATCTGGCAGATGCTGACTCTATTAACGAACTGGATCTTTTTATTGAAAAGCTACAGAAAACCAACCGCTTTGTCTTTAAAAAAATATCTGATTATCCGAAGGTCAATGAGATACTGAATTAGTTTATTCTACAATAAAAGGTTTATTTAAAGCTTATAAAAATTTTCATATTAAAATTTATAAAATCATTAGTTTTTTGCTTTTAGAATTCAGAAATTTGCAATTATGAGTATTCAAGAAAATTACAATAGCATTAAAAAACAGCTTCCCGAAGGTGTTCAGCTGGTGGCGGTCTCTAAAACCCATCCTGTTTCGGACATTCAGGTAGTTTATGATTTGGGGCAAAAGACTTTTGGTGAAAATAAGGTTCAGGAACTGCTGGAAAAACAACCCTTGCTTCCTAAAGATATTCAATGGCATCTTATTGGGCATTTACAGACTAATAAAGTAAAGTATATTGCAGAATTCATTGATACCATTCAAAGTGTAGATTCTGAAAAGCTTTTACTGGAAATTAATAAAGAAGCCGCGAAACACAACCGAACAATCAAGGTTTTACTACAGGTTAAAATAGCCAGTGAAGAAAGCAAGTTCGGCCTTGAAATATCCGAAGCCCAGGATCTGTTTCAAAAATACATAAATGGCGCTTTCCCAAATATCGAAATAACCGGGTTAATGGGGATGGCAAGTTTCACAGACGATGAACAACAGGTAAAAAGAGAATTTTTAACCTTAAAAAAAGTATTTAACGAATTAAATCAATTAAAAAAACTGGATACATTATCAATGGGAATGAGCAATGATTTCCCCTTAGCCATTGAATGTGGTGCTAATTCTGTAAGGGTGGGCTCTGCAATTTTCGGGTTAAGAGATTATTCTAAATAAAGTATTTAGGTATAATTTTTGCTAATAATTCAATCAAAAAATCTAAATTTGCAACTATGCAAAAAATCCTTATAGTAGAAGACGAAAAAGCAATCTCAGGAGTACTGCACAGTATTCTATCTGATGAACTAACCAATTATGAATTTGTTATTGCCGAAGATGGTTTAGAAGGCTATAAACATTTAGAAAAAGAAGATTTCGCATTGGTGATTTCAGACATAAAAATGCCTAAACTTTCAGGAACCGAACTTTTAAAACAAAGCTTGGCACTTAAACCTGAAACTACTTTTATCATGATTTCAGGACACGCGGATATTGACTCTGCCGTATCTTGTCTAAAGGAAGGAGCATATGACTTTATCTCTAAGCCGATTGATATCAACAGATTGATTACAAGCGTAAAAAATGCTTTGGTTAAAGAGACTTTAAAGAAAGAAAATAAAAATCTTCAAACTGAAAATAAAACGTTAAAAAAGAAGGTCAACAAAAAATACCAGATGATCGGTGACTCTCCTGCTTTACAGAAAATTCAGGATATGATCGAAAAGGTAGCTGTTTCTGATGCCAGAGTACTTATTACAGGACCTAACGGTGCCGGAAAAGAGCTTGTTGCCCACGCTATTCATAATCAAAGCGAACGTTCAAGAGGACCGATGATTGAGGTAAACTGTGCCGCAATCCCTTCTGAATTAATTGAATCAGAACTTTTCGGACACGTTAAAGGTTCTTTTACAGGAGCTATTAAAGACAAGCAAGGTAAATTTGAGCAAGCGACCAACGGTACTATTTTCCTTGATGAGATTGGAGATATGAGCCTTATCGCTCAGGCTAAAGTTTTAAGAGTGCTTCAGGAAAGTAAAGTTTCTCCTGTAGGAAGTGATAAGGAAATAAAAGTTGACGTAAGGGTACTTGCAGCAACTAACAAAAACATGCAGAAAGAAATTGAGGAAGGGAAATTCAGAGAAGACCTTTACCACAGGCTGTCTGTTATTGAAATTTACGTTCCCCCATTGGATGAGAGAAAAGAAGACATCAAGTTATTGGTAGACCATTTTTCAGGGATTATTGCTGATGAACATGGTACAGCCGTGAAAAAATTTGATGATGATGCTATCGATGCGCTTAAAGCTCTTTCCTGGACTGGAAATATCAGAGAGTTAAGAAATGTTGTTGAAAGATTAATTATCCTTGGTGGAAACACAGTCTCTAAAGAAGACGTTGCAAATTTTGTGAGAAAATAATTTAATTATAACCTAAATAAATTATAAAAAATTTGCAGTACTAACACTGCAATTTTTTTTTTATAAAAACTATGAGCTTTTTAAATAAAAATTATACGAAAGAATGCCTTACACTGGCTCTTCCGGTAATGCTTACCCAGGTAGGCCAGGTTTCAGTGAATTTATTTGATAATATTATCGTTGGGAAATTGTTAGGTGCAGATGCTTTAGCGTCCGTATCTCTGGGTAATGCCGTATTTTTCTCAATGTTCGTATTGGCACTCGGATTCTCTTTCGCGATTCCACCATTGGTTTCCGAAGCACATTCCAGAAATGATCATAAGACCATTAATTCTGTTTTCAGTCATGGGTTTGTGATTAATATGACCGTAGGATTTATCTTAATGGGAATTTTATTTTTAGGAATGCCTCTCCTCTATCATTCCGGGCAACCTGAAAAGATTGTTCCTAATACCGTAGACTTCTTAACAGTCATGGCAATAAGCATTATTCCTTTTATGGCATTTCAGACCTTAAGAGAGGTATCTGAAGGGCTATCTTACACCATCGGAGTAACCAAGGCAACTATCATTGCCAATATTATCAATATTGTCTTAAACTATGTATTTATCAAGGGGCTTTGGATATTTCCGGAAATGGGTGTGAAAGGATCTGCTTTAGCAAGTTTAATTGCCAGAATTTTCATGGTCGTATTCTTGTATTTTGTTCTGATAAAAGAGGAAAAAACGAGACGTTATATCAAAGACTTTTCTTTAAAAATGCAGGTTTTCTCCAGAAAAATGTTTGATAAAATGGTTAAACTGGGCTTACCAACTGCTTTACAAATGTTCTTTGAAGTAACAGCCTTTGCAGCAGCTGCATTTATTTGCGGATTAATTTCCGCTCATGATATTGCATCTCACCAGATTGCCTTAAGTACGGCTTCCTTTACCTTCAACTTATGCGTTGGATTTAGTGTGGCCTCTACTGTTATGATCGGTAGAAAAATGGGTGAACAAAACTATGTTGAGCTTAGAAAAGTGGGAATCAATAACCTGAAGATTGCATTTATTTTTATGTGTATCTGTGGTATTGCATTTATTTTGGCTAGAAATATACTTCCTACATTCTTTACCAAAAAAGAAGAAGTTGAAGTAATTGCCTTAGCTTCAAAGCTATTGATCATCGCTGCCCTATTCCAGTTATCTGATGGAATTCAGGTAACCGCATTGGGGATGTTAAGAGGTTTGCAGGATGTTAAAATACCTTCTCTCTATACATTTATTGCATATTGGGTGGTCACTATTCCTTTAGGATATTTTTTCTGTGTCACTTTAAAAATGGGAGCATTCGGAATGTGGATCGCTTTAGGATTAGGGTTAACAGTTTCTGCTGTCTTCCTGGTAAAACGATTTTTAAATATGTCTGCCAAGAAAATTAAGCAGAATGCATAAAATATAAGCGGTCTTTTCAGACCGCTTTTTTTATTCAAGTTTTTTCATAGATCTGTTTAAACTCCGGATCGTAATTCCCAGATAAGCAGCCATATCTTCTTTTGAAATATCAATTTCCTGTTTCGATTGGAGCTGCAATAGTTTTCCTAAATTATGTTCCGTAGTATACAGTTGCTGATACGATGCTCTGCTTGAAGTATTAATGATGCGCTCGGCAAACGAATCAATCAGTAAATTATTAAATGTCAGATCATTTTTAAACAAAAAACTAAAATGAGAAATGGAAATTGCATAAACTTCAACATCGGTCATTGCTTCAACATTACATAAACAGGGAATTTTTTTGATAAACTCTATTTCGCCCAGAATCTCCCCTTTTCCCAGAAATTCCATAATAAATTCTTTATCATTTTCTTCTGTAAAATAACATTTGGTTATTCCTTCTTTGATAAGCATTATTTTGGAAGGTTTTTCATCCTGTGTTAATAGTCTTTCCCCTTTGAGGAATGATCTGATCACAATATCTTCCTTGCGCTTTTGCGTATCGTAAAGCTGCTCTAAATAGCTTAAAAATGATTCATTAGTTCGTAACATAACTTATTCGGGACAAATGTCCTTTTATTATCTATTTTTTATTTTGATTTTTGCAGACAGAAATGTACAAAACTAAAATGAAAAATAATATAACAACCATTGCTTTTGACGCAGATGATACTTTATGGGTCAATGAGCCTTATTTCCAGGAAGCAGAAAAAGAATTTTGTCAGCTTCTGGAAAACTTTCTCCCACAACATTCAGTATCTCAGGAGCTGTTTAAAACCGAAATGCAAAACCTTCATCTCTATGGTTATGGTGTTAAAGGATTCATGCTATGCATGATAGAAACGGTTAGCAGAGTTTCAAATGGTACGGCACCCATTCAGCTGGTAGATAAGGTCATTGAGATTGGCCAGGAGCTTCTTCAAAAACCGATCGAACTTTTAGAAGGAGTACAGGAAACATTAGAAAGCCTAAAAGGAAAATACAGACTGGTAGTAGCTACTAAAGGAGATTTATTGGATCAGGAACGAAAACTCAAAAACTCCGGATTACAAGATTATTTTCATCATATAGAGATCATGAGTGATAAGAAAAACAGCGATTACGAAAAGCTGTTAAAACATCTTGATTGCAAACCTGAGAACTTCCTGATGTTAGGAAATTCAATAAAATCAGATATATTACCGGTATTGGAAATTGGCGGATTTGCAGCACATATCCCTTATCATGTTACCTGGTCTCATGAACAGCATGATTATCAACTGGAACATAAAAACTTTATGGAACTTAAAAGTATTAATGAAGTTCTGCAACACTTAAATTAGTATTGTTTATCATATTTGACTGACTGTCCAAAGAAAAAAACTTTGGGCAGTTTTATTTTAGTATAGAACTTTATTTTTAACCACAAATTCATTTATTCCTGTATTTGTGCTTCAAAAAAAGAAGCCATCTCATTTTGAGACAGCTTCTTTTATTTTTATTTCTTCAGACATTTTTCTAAAAACTGATCTTGTTCCCATAGAAGATGAAGAATATTTTCTTTTGCTGCGTAGCCATGTGCTTCCTTAGGGAGAAGAACCATTTTTACAGGGGCTCCAAGATTTTTCAATGCCTGGAAGTATCTTTCCGTCTGTAAAGTAAACGTCCCGGGATTATTATCTGCATCCCCGTGAATTAGTAATAATGGGGTTTTCATTTTATCAGCATTCATAAAAGGAGACATCGTGTTGTAAATTTCAGGAACATCCCAATAATTTCTTTGTTCAGTCTGGAAACCGAATGGAGTCAACGTTCTGTTATACGCCCCACTTCTTGCAATTCCACAAGCGTAATCCTTGGAATGAGTCAAAAGATTAGCCGTCATAAAAGCACCATATGAATGTCCTCCTACAGCTACTTTATTTCTGTCAATATACCCTAACTTATCCACTGCATCAATGGCAGCTTTTCCGTTGGCTACCAGTTGAGGAATAAAAGTATCATTAGGTTCGATTTTTCCTTCTCCGATAATTGGGAAAGCCGCATCATCCAAAACAGCATACCCCTTGGTTGTCCAGTATATGAAAGAACCATAGGACGGGAAAGTAAAATCATTCGGATTCTGCGTATTCTGCCCTGCCGTATTCTTATCTTTATATTCTGTAGGATAAGCCCAGATCAACAACGGTAATTTCTCTTTTTTTGCTTTTCTGTCATAGTTCGCAGGCAAATAAAGAGTTCCGGTTAACGTCACTCCATCATTTCTTTTGTAGGTAATCACCTCTTTATATACATCCTTAATGCTTTCAAAAGGATTCGGGAAGTTGGTTACTGCTTCCGTTTTATTATTTTTTATATTTTTCCTGAAATAGTTAGGATACTGACTCGAGGACTGCTGGATAGTTAAGACCTCTCCTTTAGAAGGATTCATAATATCAATAATCTCCTCCTTAGCATTTTTCAGATTGGAAGTATACAGTCTTTTCTTTTTCAAAGTTTTCACATCCATTTCGTCGATGAAAGGATGCTGTCCATCTTTTGTAAAACCGTCTCCGATCAGATAAGCCTTCCCTTCTTTCATATCTACAACCGTTCTTCCAAATTGATTTTTTGTTGTATTGAAATTTCCCGGATCATTATAAACATCCTGAAAATTTCTATCATCAAATACTTTAGATTCACCACTATTCAAATCGATTAAAAATGACTTTGTATTTCTCGTATCATACCAGTCTTCAGAAACAATCGCATAATGATCATTGGTCCAATTGGTTCCTTCATATCTTTGTCTGGTTTTAAAGAACGATTTTGGTGCTCCATTAAACGGTGCCTCCCAGGTAAAGATCTCATCCCTGTATTCTGCTGTTTTAGACTGATCACCACCATCCAATGCTTCAGCATAGACTAAAGCTGCAGGAACATCACTTCTCCATTCCATATCTCGTTTGCCTGTCCTCACTGAAGCAAACCCTTTAGGCATAATTTCATTTAAAGGAACTTCATTCACCGCTTTTACTACATTTCCTTGGACATCATAAACTGTCGTCGTCATAGGAAATCTATAATAAGGAACGATATATGAAAAAGGTTTCTTCAAAGTCGTTACCATTAAATAGTTTCCATCAGGTGAAAAGCTAAGACCTGAATACATATCCTTATCTTTTACTTTCTTCAGGTTGCCGTTGAGATCAACATTATAAATATCAGAAGCAGTAAGAATTTCAAAATTCCTCTCATCCTGAGGATTCTTAAGAAGATCTTGATATGTCCTGTTTTGAGATACTTTACCATCAGCAGTTGACACAATCGGACCTGTTGGTAAATCTTTGCTGGAATCAATCAGTGCAGGTCTGTTTTGAGGAAGCAATTTAATCAGTAAGTTTTGAGAGTCTTTATACCAGAGATAAGGACTTCCTAAGTTTGCGTTAAGCTGATCACCAGTTATTTTTTTAGCAGAGGCAGTTTCCAGATCTACTACCCAAAGCTCCACACCTTTACTTGTTGTATTGGTAAAAGCTAATTTCTTTTCATCCGGAGAAAAAGAAATATTGGTAATTTTTGGATGAGAAGGCAAACCTTTTACCTGTACCTCATTTTTATCGTTTATTTTTCTAACCTTCAGATTATTCAAATATGTAATAGAGCTCGAAATATTGGTCGCAGGATTGATTCTGAGTCCTCCCAGTTTCATTTCCTGCTGGCTGAGATCTTCCAAAGTTTTATAAGTTGGACGATACGTAAATACCACCCAATCTTTTTTACTGTTCATCAAAACACTTGGAGGTCTTTCGTAATCTGCAAGTTTAAGAATTTCAGCAGATGGTTTTTGATAAATAATACTTTCCTGAGCTTCGTAGAAATTAAGAAACGCAAGGAGGCAGATAGTCAGCTTTATCTTCATTATATTTCATTTTTCACGAATTTAGTGAATTTTACACTCACAAAATATAAATAGTAAAGCTTATTATTGTGGCTTATTGAAAATAAGACTACTTTAGTTTTTCTAAATAACCAAAAATAATATGAAAAATTTACGCAAAATTTCAAAGAAAAATTTAAAAACCATTCAAGGCGGAAGTGCTCCAGAATGTCCGGATGGATATAATCCATGTATGATATTTGACGAGAGTGGTCATTGGGAATGGACTTGCGTCTGGGCATCTTTACCATGCAGACCTTAATAAAAATAAATAACAAAAAGAGCATACCTTAAGTATGCTCTTTTATATTATTTTATCATAGTATTATCTACCAGTCAGATGCTCTTTTACGCTTTTCAATCATATGATCAATAGAGAATTTTCCGGCTCCGAATGTCATTATCAGAAGATATACGGAAAGATAAATTAATGCCAGTTCTCTTTTATCAAAAGGATCTCCTGCATGAACTACAAAAACGGCAATCACCATTGTAAAAATCAAAAATCCCAATGATACCCTTGTAAACAATCCCAGAATAAGAAGAATGGAACAAACAAATTCTGCCAATATGGTAAGAATTAAAGAAATCTGAGGGCCCAGCCCCAGGAAATCAAAAAATTCAATTTTCCCGCCTTCCAATAGCATCTGAAGTTTGGGAAATCCGTGAGAAAGCATGGCAAATCCAATAAAAACTCTCACGATTAACAGAACGATATCTCTAAATATAGGATTAGAATTTGAGTTACTATAATTCATGTAATGAAAATTTAGATTAAAGATAGTAAAAATCTTTCTATACAACGATGTTTATTGACCTTTTAGTCTATCGGTATCCGAAATTTTTTAAATCTCTATCGTTTTTTCGCCAATCTTTTTTCACTTTAACGAACAAATTCAGATGAATTTTTTTATCAAAAAACTTCTCCAAATCTATTCTGGATTCTGTTCCTACCTTTTTGATTGCCTCACCTTTATGTCCAATAATGATTCCTTTTTGAGTATCTCTTTCTACATAAATAATTGAGTCAATAAAAATAATACCTTCTTTTTCCTTGAACTGTTCTGTTACCACTTCCACAGAATAAGGAATCTCCTTTTCATAATTCAAAAGAATTTTTTCTCTGATCGTCTCGTTGACAAAGAATCTTTCAGGCTTATCTGTAAATTGATCCTTGTCATAATATGGTGGACTTTCAGGTAGCATAGATTTAAGCTTTGGCAGAATAACATCTGTATTGAATGCATTCAATGCAGAAATAGGCAGAATCTCAGCTTTCGGAATTCTGTTATGCCATTCTTCCACCAGTTTTTCTAATCCTTCCTGATTGGTTTTATCCACTTTATTAAGCAGAAGCAATACAGGAACAGGGATTTTATTTAATTTTTCAATTAAAAACTCTGAAGGCTCAGCCTTATCAGTAACATCTACAATGAATAAAAAGACATCAGCATCCTGTAATGAATCTTTTACAAAATCCATCATTTTCTCCTGCAATCCGTATTTTGGGTCTAATACTCCCGGAGTATCAGAAAATACGATCTGTAGGTCTTCTTCATTATAAATTCCAAAAATTCGGTGTCTTGTTGTCTGTGCCTTTTGCGTCACAATCGCCAGCTTCTCCCCCATTAGCTGGTTGAGAAGCGTTGATTTTCCTGCATTAGGTTTTCCAACTATATTTACAAATCCTGATTTGTGCATAAAAAATTATATTACGGATGGCAAAGTTACTAAAAGAAAACCGGTCTTTAGGATTATTTTTAAAGATTTAGTTTTTTAGTTTTGATCCCTGAATGCCTGAAATTCTTCATAAGTATAATCAGGACAAGCTCCGGGTTTGGAGGTTATAAATGCTCCAAGGGCAGTCGCTTCCTTCATAATTCTTTCAGGCCTCTCTCCTTTAATTCTTTGAGAAATAAAACCGGCAAGAAAAGAATCCCCACTTCCTACAGTATCTGCAATGGTAATAGGAACTGCCGGAAAGCTATAGCTTTGGTCTCCCACAAAATACCGGGCTCCTTTACTTCCTTTGGTAAGAATAATTTCTTTAATTCCAAAATGATTTTGAATGAAAGCCGCACTTGCGTCCTCATCGATATATTCTTCATTAAGGAATTCCATAATCTTCCTCATTTCGGCCTTATTCATTTTAACAATATCTGATTGATGCAAAAGCTGTTTAATCAAGTCCACATCAATAAATGGGGGTCTGAAATTAACATCAAATACCTTAATTTTGGCCAGTTCTAAAAGCTGGAAAAGAGTGGTCCGTGTCTTTTCATTTCTCGCTGAAAGACTTCCAAAAACAAAAGCCTCCGCATTAGAAACCAATTCTTTATGTGCAGGTAAAAACTCAATATAATCCCAGGCTACATGATTGGTGATTTCATAGCTCACCTCATTATGTTCATCGACAGTAGCAATAACGGTACTGGTTGGTTTTTCATCATCAACCTGTATATAATCTGTAGTGATTCCCCAGTTTCTAATCTGATCGATCAGCTTATTTCCCAGTTCATCATTGCCAATCCGGCTCAGCATCTTAGCATCTATCCCTGATTTATGGACATTATAAGTAACATTAAATGGTGCTCCACCTGCTCTTGATCCCTGAGGAAAAATATCCCAAAGTACCTCTCCGAAACATACGACATATGATTTTTTTTGCATCATTAGATTAAACGTTTAATTAAATTATAAAAAATTTTACTTCACTGATTTCCTGATCACTAATTCAGCTGGACAAACAGCCTTCTCCGCTTCGTCAGAAAAATTTTTGATCTGCCCATCCAAGAGCTTGATCGCCTGTACAGCCATCTCCTCCAAGGGTTGTCTAATATAAGTAATTTCTGTAGGAAATAAGCTATAAGCATCAATTCCATCAAAAGCAATTACAGAAACATCTTCCGGAACTCTAATTTTATTTTTAACAAGATAATGTAATCCAGCGATAGCTATTTTATTATTTAAAAAATAAAGTGCTGTTTTCCTGGAAGTAATTTTAAAGTGTTTTTTAAGTTCTGCATGAACTTCATCTGAAACCTCTCCCATTTCCACCAAAATTTTCGTTGAAGTCAGACCCATTTCTGAAATTTTTCTTTCAAACCCATATTGTCGATCCAGCAAATGAGGTAAATCTGTTTTATATCCTATATAAATAAGCTCTTCAACATCATGTTTAATAAAATAGTCAAACACCTGCTCAGAAATCTCAAAATTATTAAGGGTAACCGCAGGAAGATCAATGTCTTTAAGATAATAATCTATAGAAACTACCGGATATTCATCTCTCAACAATCTTTTAACAGCATCATCCGATCCAGTAACCGGAGTTACAATCATCCCGTCTACCTGCTGGCCTGAAAAGAGTTCTGTGAGTTTACCAAATTTATCCGCATTCTCATCTGAGCTCCCAATCAGAATTGTATATCCCAGTTTCATTGCTTCATTTTCTATACATCGGGCAATGTTAGAATAGAAATCATTAGAAATATCCGGAACAATCAATCCGATGAGTTTACTATTACTCATTTTAAGGCTTCTGGCAATTTTATTGGGGGTATAGTGAATTTCCTCAGCAATTTTTAAAATTTTATCTTTTGTCGATTCACTGATACGGCTTCCTTCTTTTTTATTTAAAACATAGGAAACAGTTGCTACAGAAACCCCTGCAATTCTTGCGATATCTTTTATAGAAGCTCTTTTCATTATATTAATTAGGGTACAAAAGTATTTTATAAAATATTTAAAACAGTCAAAGTATTTTATAAAATTTCAAAAATTATTCTACTTTTTACGTCTTTTTAAAATGATATAAAATAATTAGCAAAATACTAAAACCCAATTAATTAAAAAAGCAAATTAGATACTTATTCTATTTTTTATTCTTTAATTTTAATTTTTAAGTGATCATTTTATAGTCTAATCACCTGAATACCATCTTATTTTATTATTAAAAAATAGAAAATTTTAGTAATGAAATTAAGGATTACTCGTTAAAAACAGATAATTTTGAACAACCTCAATTTTCCCTATGGATATCGACAAGATTATTGACCAAATATTGATACTGCCCCCGTCCTCAAAAGAAAAGCTGAAGCTTCACATCACAGAAATTTCATACCCTAAATACTTTTGCCTGATGGAAGCGGATAAAGTAATTCCTTATACCTATTTTATTAAAAAAGGAATCGTTCGTGCTTATGCTTCTACAGAAGAAAATGATATTACGTTTTGGTTCGGAAGTGAAGGAGAAACTGCTATCTCCATGAAAAGTTTTGTAGAAAATAAACCCGGCTATGAAAGTATTGAATTACTGGAAGACTGTGAATTTTACAGAATGGAAACCGATAATTTAAGAGCTCTTTTTAATGAGGATATTCATATTGCCAACTGGGGACGAAGGTTTGCCGAAAGAGAACTTATAAAAACTGAAGAACTCATTATTTCAAGGCAGTTTAAAACAGCTTCAGAACGATATAAAGACTTGATGCGGGATAAACCGAATTTATTAAAAAGAGTTCAGTTAGGACATATAGCTTCTTATTTGGGAATTACTCAGGTTAGTTTAAGCCGGATCAGAGCTGAGATTAAATAGTTGCGTTGAGATTCTTTTAAACGCAAATAGGATTTTATTCCTTTTAAACTTAAAATATTCTTTTTTAGTATTTAATGACAAAATCATCATTTTTTAACATTTGTAAAATTTTAATTGCCCGTAAATACGGAACTTTGTAACAGAAAAAAATAAAAAATGAACTGGATTATTTTAATTATTGCGGGATTATTTGAAGTTGCATTTGCTTCATGTCTTGGAAAAGCAAAGGAAACATCAGGATCAGAAATGTATTATTGGTATGCTGGTTTTCTTGTAACCATGACCATCAGTATGGTTTTACTGATCAAAGCTACCCAAACACTGCCGATAGGGACTGCCTATGCTGTCTGGACAGGAATTGGTGCGGTAGGAACTGCTTTAATGGGAATGATCTTTTTTAAAGATCCAATATCATTCTGGAGAGTATTCTTCATCTCTACTCTAATTGGCTCTGTAGTTGGTCTGAAATCGGTCTCCCACTAAAAATAGTATGGTAATACAATAAAAAAAGTCTTCAATTGAAGACTTTTTTTATTATTATTTTTTGAAAACTACAGGTAAGATCTCATTGTGTCTTAATCCAAATTTTCTAATTTCTTCTTCTGTAAATTTTTGAGAATAGAAATTCACATCTACTTCAAAACCTGCTTTTTTCAGTCGGTCAAAATAATCCATTCCATACCAACGTACGTGATCATATTGTCCAAAATGTTTTTGACGTTCTTTAGGATCTGTTATTGAAAAGTCCTCGTAGGTTTTCTCTAATGAATTTTTCATAGGAACCTGAAAGATGCCCCATCCTCCTGGTTTCATTACCCTGTACATCTCACTTATAGCCTTTGCATCATCCTCTATATGTTCCAGTACATGGTTGCAAAAAATAATATCAAAGCTTTCATCAGTAAATGGTAAGTCCAGAATATCCGCTTTTACATCTACAATCGGAGAAAACAAATCTGCAGAGATATAGTTCAGATTTTTCATTCTCTTGAACTTTCTCAAAAACTCCTGCTCCGGGGCAATATGCAAGACTTTATAGTTTTTAATGAAAAAATCTGTTTCATTTTGAAGATACAGCCACATCTGGCGATGTCTCTCCAGACTCAGAGTTCCGGGAGATAAAGCATTTTCTCTTTGCTTTCCATACCCATAGGGAAGAAATTTACGATAAGATCTTCCATCAATAGGGTCATAAAATTCGGTTCCCTTAAAAAACTTATAGATAAGGGGTCTTGCCCATATGCTCATTGTAATAAGCGCAGGGCGTGGGATTTTATTGAGTAAAAGCTTGGCTATTTTTTTCATTAAAAATCCATTTGGAAAGGCTTCTCTTCATCACTTTCAATACCTAATGCTTCATAGATATATTTGAAAGTAGAAAGCAATACTGGTTTTCCGTTGATTACAGCAACATCATGCTCAAAATGTGCTGAAGGTTGGTTATCCAATGTAGTTACCGTCCAGCCGTCATTATGGAATTTCACTTTTTCAGTTCCAAGGTTTACCATCGGTTCTATAGCAATAGCCAAACCATCTTTGATCACCTTTCCACTTCCCTGTTTGCCATAATTAGGAACCTGAGGATCTTCATGCATTTTTCTTCCTAATCCATGTCCTACCAACTCCCTCACCACTCCATAACCTTCTTTTTCACAATGAGCCTGAATAGCATGAGAAATATCTCCAATTCTCTTTCCTCTGATACATTGCTCAATTCCTTTATAAAGAGACTCTTTTGTTACCTGCAATAGTTTCTTAGTCTCAGGGTTTACTTCTCCAATTTCAAAGGTATAGGCATGATCTCCTACAAAGCCGTTTAAAATAGCTCCACAGTCTACAGAAAGTACATCCCCTTCCTTAATAATATCATTATTTGGAAAACCATGTACCACCTGTTCATTAGGTGAGATGCATAATGAGTTTGGAAAACCTCCATATCCTAAAAATGCAGGTTCTGCACCATGGTCCTTAATAAAATCATGGGCTAATTTATCTAAATACAAAGTAGTAATCCCTGGTTTTATTTCTTTCGCCAACATTCCTAATGTTTTGGAAACCAACTGGGCACTTTGCTTCATTAAACGAAGCTCTTCTATTGTTTTTAATTGAATCATTTTTTGTAAGATGTTAGCTATTAGATTTTAGAAGCCAGATTAAACATTTATCCTAATAAAAGACATCCAGAAAATCTAATTTCTTATGTCTAACTTCTAATGTCTATTAATTTTCTACCAGAAAAGACCTTTTTTCTTTTCTTTTTTAAGTTTTGAATAGGCTAAAACTTCTTTGCCTTCCACACGGAATTCTATTCTGTCATTAATGATATTGTAGATTTCACCCCATCCTGGAAAACCACCTAAGTTTCGGTCATCGATAAACCAGTCTGCATCAATTTTTCGCGACTGTGTTTCGGAATCGAAAACCTCACCTTCAAAACTGGAATTCACTGCATAAAATTCTATTCCGTTTTTTTTACAAAACTCTACTGCTTCGTCCAATGTTTTTCCGTGTCTGTACGTCCAAAGGATTAATCTGTATCCTTGAGCCTGAAGCTTTTGTAATGTTTCAAAAGCAAAAAGCTTGGCCTTTCCTATTCCGGGATAAGCATCGTCAACAATCGTTCCGTCAAAGTCTACAGCAATTTTTTTATTATTTAACATTTCATGCGTTTTTAAGATGTGCAAAGATAAGAAATAAAAAGAGTGCCAAAAAACACTTGGCACTCTTAGTTTGTAATTTATGATGGTAAGTCACTAACTTTTCACCCAGCTGAACTGAAATTGTAAGTCCGGAGTAGAAACCCGATCTGTAATTTTCTGCAATCTTGATGGAAGTTTCATTAAATATTCCTGAGCTTTTTCAGCTTTTTCAGTAAGTCCTTTAACGTGTTCTATTTTCCACTCGTCAAGGAGGTCTTTCATAATATTGATATAATCCTGTCCGGTATATACCATACAACGTTGTGCCGCATCGGAAAAATGTCCCCAAAGCTCACCTGCTTTTTGTCCTGACTGCCTCATTAAATGTGCAGGCATTACAATTTTCTTGCGCATCATATCTTCAAATGCAAGAATCATTTCGGAAGGATCTATTTCAAGAATTTTAGCTACGAAATGCTTATAAGCTTTAGCATGTCTTGCTTCATCAGCAGCAATAACGCCACACATCTTGGCTAGTTTCCCGTTTCCTGATTGTTTTGCTAATGTTCCTACTCTTCTGTGAGAAATGTTGGTTGCCGTTTCCTGAAAACTCGTATAAATAAAGTTCCTGTACGGATCCATGCTTGTTCCCAAATCAAATCCGTCGCTGATCAAATATTGTGTAGTAATTTCAACTTCTCTCATATTCACTCTTCCGCACAGATAAAGATATTTATTCAAAAGATCTCCATGTCTGTTTTCTTCAGCTGTCCAGGATCTCACCCAATTAGCCCAACCTACTTTTTCTTCCTGATTAATCCCTTCAACTCCCATTAGCCAAGATTCATAAGAAGGCAAAGCCTCTTCTGTAATACAGTCACCAATTAAGGTCACAAAAAGATCGTAAGGCATTTCACGGGCAAAAGTCTGAATTTCTTCCAGGTCGTATTTGAAATCAGCGCTTGAAGGATCCGGAAGATAATCTGAAGGCTGCCATATCTTTTCGATAGGCGTCAAAAATTTTTCAAGAAAAGAACTTACTTCCTTTTCCAGAATACCCATTACTTCTTTCCTTACAAGCTTTTGATACATTTTAGTTATTTAGATTTATTATAATTAATATACAAAGATAGTATTTATTTATTATTTAGCGCATAATAACATATGCCTCTCATAATATGTATGACATATATCATAAAAAATGCCATTATGAGTATAACGGCATTTTTATTTAATTATTCTTATTATTTTCTTTAGCTTACTAAGATTTCTCCGGTCATTACGGGAGGTATTTCAATTCCCATCACTTTTAAAATCGTAGGAGCAACATCTCCTAATTTGCCTGCTTTCAGATTCCAGGTACGGTCTTTATCCATTACAATAAAAGGAACCAGGTTTGTAGAGTGCTGTGTGTTAGGCGTTCCATCAGGATTAATCATCACATCTGAATTCCCGTGATCTGCAAGGATAAATACTGCATAACCATGCTCATAAGCAGTAGTTGCTACTTTCTCGATGCATTGATCTACCGTCTCAGCAGCCTTTACAGCAGCTTCAAATACGCCGGTATGACCTACCATATCTGTATTGGCAAAATTCAGGCATATAAAATCTGCAGTCTCATTTTCCAGTTCAGGAAGGATTGCATTGGTAATATCATAGGCCGACATTTCAGGTTTTAGATCATAAGTCGGAACATCTTTCGGGCTCGGACACAAGAGTCTTCTTTCTCCTTTAAATTCCTCTTCTCTACCTCCTGAAAAGAAGAATGTAACGTGTGGGTATTTTTCAGTTTCTGCAATTCTGATTTGAGTTTTGCCATTATTTTCAATAATCTCCCCCATCGTATTCTTCAAAACCTCTTCATCAAAAACAACGTTGACATTTCTGAAGGTTTTGTCGTAATTGGTCAACGTCACGTAATAAAGATTAAGCTTATGCATAGAGAACTCAGGGAAATCCTGTTGTGAAAGCACTTCTGTAATTTCTCTTCCTCTATCTGTACGGAAATTGAAACAGATTACGACATCATTGTCAACAATTTTAGCCACCGGAACTACATTTCCTGTTTCAGTTGTGTTGACTACAATGATTGGTTTCAAAAACTCATCGGTTACGTTATTATCATAAGATTCCTGTATTGCTGCCAAAGGATCAGTTGTCTGAAGTCCTACTCCTTCCGTCAATGCATCATATGCTAACTTTACACGCTCCCATCTCTTATCTCTGTCCATTGCGTAATATCTTCCTACAATCGTGGCCAGCTTACCTGTTGTTACAAGCATATGCTCTTCAAGTTCTTTTATAAAGCCCAGTCCTGAATGTGGATCACAATCTCTACCATCCGTAAAAGCATGAACAAAAACATTGTCATTTAATCCAAAATTCTTGGCTGCTGTTAATAGTCCTTTTAAATGGTTAATATGTGAATGTACTCCTCCATTGGAAACCAGTCCAATGAAATGAACTTTTTTATTTTCTCTTTTAGCATATTCAAAAGCATCCTGGATCACCTTCTCTTGTCCTAAAGTACCGTTTTCCACAGCCATATTCAGTTTCACAAGATTCTGATATACTACTCTTCCTGCTCCAAGATTCATATGTCCAACTTCAGAATTCCCCATCTGTTCTGCAGGAAGTCCCACTGCTAAACCACTCGCTTCAAGCGTAGTATGTGGAAATTTTTGATAACAACTATCTATAAATGGTGTATTGGCTTTGTCTATTGCTGAAACGTCCGGATTCATTCCCAGTCCCCATCCGTCAAGTATTGCTAGTATTGCTTTTTTTGACATTTTTTGTAACTTTTATATTACAAATTTACCTATTTTCCAATGAAAATAATAATCTGAAAGCCTTAAATTTCATTTAAAATGTTATGGTTTATTTTCATATCCAGAGATCCCAATTCTTTACTCTCGCAGATCTTGCAGATTTTAATTCTTATCAAAGCAATATCAACTATTGGCTATCCTTTATGAAAAATAAATTAATACTTAAAATTTACTCTCAGTTCTGGTGATTGAGTGAATCTTTAATTATTATTAAAAATCTGCGTTATCTGCTCAATCTGCGAGAGAATAAAAATAATAGCTCAATAATAATTGATAACATCCATATGAGGTATTAATTATTATTTTTAATTTTGTATTATGGATTTACGAGATCAATTAAAGAACCTTTTCCCTGAACATGAAGAACAGGATTTTCAAATGCCTGAAGAACAATTCAAGCAGAAAGAACCATTAGTATGTAAGTTTGAGAAAAAAGGAAGAAACGGAAAGCCTGTCACTGTGATTGAAGGCTGGGAAGGTAATGAAGAAGATTTAAAGAAAATTTCCAAAAAGATCAAGACCACTTTAGGAATCGGAGGTTCAGAAAAAGACGGAACGATTATCATTCAGGGAGATAACCGAGATAAGATTATGGAGATTCTAAAAGATATGGGATACAAAACCAAAAGAGTCGGGGGATAATCTAGAAATAAATCTGGGTCCCGGGCAACAGCTTTTTCAATCTTTCTATCGTTGATTTCTCCATAGGATTTCCTGTTAATATGAGCGTTTTAAGATTTTTCAGTTTTGAAATTTCTACAGGAAGTTCTTTTAATTCATTATGGGCAAGATTCATACTTACCACACCTTTTAAACCTTTTATTTCAGGTGAAACTTCTTTAATCTGGTTTTGACTTATATTAAGAAATTCAATATTCTCAAGCTTTAATATACTTTTCGGTAGTTTGGAGATGGCATTTTGCTGGAGCTCCAAATATTTCAAATCACTCGGAAATTCCAGATTTCCAAGATCATTAATCTGATTAGCAGCAAGATTCAGATATTTTAAATTTTTAATTCTGTTGATATCTTCAGAAATGAAGCTAATCTGATTATCCTGAAGATTAATCTCTTCTAACGTTGAAATCTTTGTCAGTGCTTCAGGAAAAATATTAAGGTTGTTAGCATCAAGATGAATTACTTTTAAACTTTGAAGCTTAGCTATATTGGGATTCACAGAGGTTAAGCCATTTAAGTTCATTGAAAGAGTTTTCAATTTTGTCAGCGATCCTATTTCATCAGGAATAAATTTAATGCTGTTTTCATTAGCATTTAAAATTTCAAGTTCTTTTAATAAAAATATTTCCGAATCCATCTTTTCGAGATTATTCCCCATAATATTGAGAAAAAATAAAGAATTCATCTTTTCGATCCCTGAGGGTACATTAAACAGACCTTTTCCTCTAAAGCTCATGCTATATACTGTTGTTCCACTTTTTACAGCATCTTCAATATTGGTATAAGTAGGATATTTAACCGGATCAATCTGTGCATTTGTATATTCCAGGATACATAAGGCAAGAAGAAGAGAGATTTTTTTCATAAACAAAGAAAAGCTGTCGGCAATGGGATTACCGACAGCTGAAAAATTAATTAATCAATTATTTCTTAAGAAGTTTTACGGTTTTCTGGAAGCCTTCGGCCTCAATATTTAAAACCAATACATGGGATACTTCCAACTGGGAAGTGAAATCCAGTTCTAATGAAGTATTAGAACCTGTAAATTTCTTGGTATATACAATTTTACCGTCCATGCTGTAAGCCGTTACAGAGATATCTTTTAGACCTTTAGGAGAATTGATTTTTACAATTCCTGAAGTTGGATTAGGTGCTACAGTCACTGTATTTTCTACTTTAGTATCAATAGTTCCTAATGATCCGTTAGATCCCAGATTATTCTTTAAAGCAACTACAATGGTAGCTGATTTTCCACGGTAATCAATCGTATTTCCTGTTGCATCTACATCGGTAGAGATTGTAGAATCCGGGTGCTGAATAGAAAAGAATCCAAATTTATGATCAGGAGTAAATGTTAAACCTGTTGGCTCAGAACCTGCCGGCATCGAAGCAAAAAGTCTTACTTTAGGGTTCGCCTGTGTATGATCCGGAGCAACTACCCAAATGTAGTTTTTACCTCCATCCTGCAATACCCAAAGGTTTCCTAATTCATCAAAAGTAAGGTTATCATTACCATCTCCCCAAACTTCAGACTTCATTCCTTGTGCAGTATTGAAAGAATATACTGTAGAAAGTCCTCCTACAAAAGTTTCTACCTGAGAAGCTGTAGTTCCGTTATCCTGCAGACGATATACTTTATTCAAACCTTTAGCCGTAAAATAGATTTTACCGTCCAACGGGCTGATATCCACATCTTCTATTCCATTGAATTTCGTTCCTCCTAATGAAAAAGCTAAGTTATTGGTATTGTTTTGATCTGCTTTGGTTTTATTCGGAACCTGGATCCATGTTGCCGTAGTTCCTACAGGATCTCCACCTGTGCTTAGCCCTTGATCTAATTTCAATACATAAAGGTTTCCTGAAGAAAGGTCATTAGGCGTATCCATTACATATTTATATACTAAATGAGTTCCCCCATCTTCTCCATAATAAGCTATCGTTCCAGCATTATTAATGACCACATTTTCGTGGTTCATAATACCCATCTGCCATAATTTTCCTTTAGAACCATCTGTATTTTTAGAGATTACCTGAGCCGTTGCAGGATCAATTTCTACCAGCCATCCGTAATCTTTATACCCATCACCATTGGTATCACTGGAGGTTACAGATTCTTCTGCTGTAACTACTGTTCCCCAAGGAGTGATCCCTCCTGAACAGTTTCTGATAGTCTGTACTAAACTTGGTGTCGAAAAATCTACTGCTCTTGATTTTGTAAGCTGCCAAAGCTTTGTTGAAGCATTATAATTAATTTCAGCCATTGTTACTCCACCAGGATTGGTTTCATGGTTTACGGAAAGATAACCATTCGTAGAGCTGGCACTTTTAGGTACGTAAGCTGTAAAATCATTCTGACCACCTACTAATCCGCCTCCTTGTGTATAAGCATCTCCTTCTTTTAAAATAAGCTGATATTTATGCTCAGTCGGGATGATAAGTTTATTCGTTTGTGAAGTTGGAACGATAGATGTGAAGCAACTGATATGGGCAGCATTACAACTTACCGGGTTCGTAGTACTGTTAACTGTTTTAAGGTAGGCGTCAATTCTTAAGTCAGAACTTTGTCCGCTTCTGTTATGCAATTCAATAGACAGCCTGTTGTTTCCGTTAACAAATTTTGATTTCGGGATTGAGAAGACATTATAAACATTTTCTGCTGCTCCATCAATAGTTGTGCTGGAAGGAGTATTGAAAGTAATAGTACCTGCAGGCATATTATCTCTTACTACTTCCTGTCCGTTAAGATACACAACGATACCATCATCTCTCATTACCCCTAATTCCATGGTATCTGAAAGATCAGCTAAATTCACAATGAAATCTTTAGCAAAATAAGCCGTTATAAGCCCTGAATTGATCGTAGTTGTTACCGGATCACCATACCCCAGAGGCCCATTTCCTGTAGACCATGAAGCAATGTCAAAATTAGTGTCTTTCCACTGTGATACCAATGCCTGGTTGTTGTCTTTGTACCTCCATGAGGCGTTCTTGTTGAAAATAATAGTCTGTGCCTGAAGTACAGAACCTGATACGAATGCAAGTGCTGCAACGGTTAGTAGTTTTTTCGTCATCTTAATTTCGATTTATTAGATGTAGCAAAACTATTTTTTAATTGCGAGCCCCCTATTAATAGAGTTTTAAATAAATATCCCTCAATATTACAAAATTTAAAACCCAATGTTAAGTGAATTAAATTATTGTTAAATGTGGGTATGGGTTACGAGATTCGGGGTTCGAGTTGCGAGGTGTGAGATGCAAGATTCGGGACAATGGTAATGAGTTAATAAATCATGAATATTCTATTTTAAACCCTAAAACCCGTATCCCGCAACCCGAATCACGTATCCCGAACCCCGAACCTCCTAATCAATTTTTAGCCCTGCTGACATCAGTCAATGAATTAAGGAAGGCAATGATCTGTTTTATTTCAATTGGAGTAAGGTTAAGTTTGTCGGATGGCAGTGTCTGATTATTCATTTTTAAACCTAAACCTTCTCCACCCCCTTCATTATAAAAATCCAATACTTCTTCCAGGGTATGAAAAGCGCCATTATGAAAATAAGGTTTTGTAAGAGCAATATTCCTTACGGTCATGGTTTTGAATGAATTTTCATAGATCCATGAATTTTCTTTTTTCACAGGGCTTTTTACTCTCCCTGGATCTGCATCCAATTCCAGAGGAAGCTGATTCACCGGTTTTTTGGTAACTCCTAGCACTTCAGACTCATTTTCATTATAAAACGGGGGAACCAATCCGGAAAAATGAGGGGCAAAATGACATGTAGCACAATTGGCTTTCCCCATAAATAGATTGAATCCTTTTTGAGCATCTTCTGAAATTCCTTTTTCATTTCTCATAAAACGGTCAAAATCACTTTCAAAAGAATACAGAGAAGCTACATAAGAACTTAAGGCTTTAGAAAAATTCTCTTTATTAATTTTACCGTCTTTAAATGCAGCACGGAATGCTTTCTTATATTGAGGATTATTTTTCAGCTTTTTAATAATACTTTCATAACTTGTATTGAACTCCTCTTCATTATAAATGACATGTTCCGCCTGCTGCTCTATATAAAAAGCACGCATATCATAAAAAAACCTCTTAGCAAATACAGCGTTATATAAAGAAGGTGAATTTCTCAACACCGTTTTTCCTTCTATATTACTCTGTGATTTTATTTTTAAATCTGTAAAAGCGTTTTCAGGTAAATGACATGTTGCACAGCTCATTTTACCATTATCACTAACGGTCTGGTCATAAAAAATATCTTTCCCAAGCGTTCTAAGATCAGGGTTATCTTCGGAAGACTGTAATAATGTATAGAAATAAGGATCCAAAAAATCACTGCTGAAGAAATTTTTATTACCGACATTCCAGCCTGAAAATTCTTTCAGATCATCTGTTCTTCCATCCCATTTCCCCAATTCTTCATACAGAGGCTGAATATATTTTTTGTAGAATTCTATCCGGTCGAATTTTTCAAAATCCTTATGTCGAGAAAGGTAATCTATGCTTTGAGACAGGAGGATATTTACATTTTGGATGTTGTAATTTTTAAAATAGGGATCATCATTAATGTATTTTTTCATTCCCAAAAGTGCATAACCCGCTTCTTCAGAAATATTCAATGAACCTGGGGTATCAAATCCGGTAATACCTAAACTATAAATTCTTATTAACTCGATGCGGAGAGGCAACGTTTTATTATTTCCTTTACTTAAGCCATTTTTAACCGAACTGAGGTAAAAATTGGAATAGCTGTTGTACAAAAAATCAGTGATGGTTTTTATCTTATCCTTTTGCTCTATGGCTTCTTCTGAAAAAATGAGCTCATCCAGTACCTGTAATCCTTCAGGGGGTAAAGTATACGCTGAGGTACCCGCTGCTTCAATATGAAATAAAGGCGCTGCATTCAAATGTGTTTTTGAAAATTCCGGATAATAATAAGCAATATAGAATTCAATTTCCTTATAAGAGTTTCTGGTATTACGCAGTGATGCCTGCAGATCTTCAAGAGACAAATGGTTATCATCAAACTGGTAGACATCCGTTTTCAACTGTTCAAGTTTGCTTTTAAAATCAGCGAGTCCTTTATTGATCATGGTATTTTCATTTTCTATCCCTTTATCTGTTGGATTAAATGACATGATTGTAGAACTAATGAAAAGAATGATAATAACTAATAGAGTGTATCTCATGAATTTTTACCGGCAAAACTACCATTCTGACATTATCCCAGTTTTAAATTAGGATTAAATAATGTTTATATTTCATTTGGTATAGCCACCCGTTTTATACCAATAGAATGCTACCATAAGTTCATAAAGATTGGTAACTTTTTATCCATCAGCAGTAATCTCAATTTTATCTAAAGATTCATTAATTTTATTTTTAAATTTCACTAAAATGAGATTTGTACTTTTATAGAGTCATTGAATGATTTTTCTCTCTGTGCTAACATAAGTAAAAAAAGAAATAATGAAAAGTAGACGTCATTTTATTCAAACTATGGCTAAGGGCTCAATTGCGGCAGCTATAGGAAGCCATATCCCCAATTTTATTTCTGCAAATGTTCCCAATCCCAACCCTTTAAATGAACCAGTGCCCAAAGATTTAAATCCAAATAAAACATTAGCATTAGGAGGAGTTCCTCTTGCAGGAGCATGGATCGACACACCAGTTGAGGACTCTCTAGCTACATTGAAAACTGCATGGGATAAAGGAATACGTCATTATGATACCTCTCCAAGATATGGAATTGGAACCAGTGAACGGAGAATGGGAGCATTTTTAAGTACAAAAAAGGAAGATGAGTTTATCATTTCCTCTAAAGTCGGAAGAGTATTAAAACCAGGAATACCTGAAAATAAAGGAATCTGGAAATGCAACCTCTATAATAATTTTATCAATGATTATTCTGAAGACGCTACAAAGAGATCTATTGAAGATAGTCTATTAAGATTAGGCTTATCAAAATTAGATATTGTTTATATACACGACTTATCTCCTGATAATAAAGAGTTCAAGGGTCAATTTGAATATTTTTTTCAACAAGCGGTAGCCGGAGCTATTCCAACATTACAAAAACTTAAAGAAGAAGGAATTATTAAAGCCTGGGGTTTTGGAGTTAACAGACCCGATGCTGTGATACGCTCATTAGATATCATTTCACCTGACATTTGCCTTCTTGCCACACAATATTCAATATTAGACCATGAAGAAGCCCTACACTCTACTTTCCCGGCTCTGGAAAAAAAGAAGGTAAAAGTAGCTATTGGTTCGCCATTAAATTGTGGTTTCCTGGCAGGCAACAATCGTTGGAATTATTCCGGACAGCCTGCTCCTCAAAATATTATTTTAAAATATGCCAAAATGAAGGCCATCGCTGACAAAATGAATGTAGATCTGCGTTCAGCTGCTCTTAGGTTCAGTCTAGAACATCCTATTGTAAGCTCTCTGGTTGTCGGTGCACGCTCTCCCAAGCAAATATCAGAAGATTATAATTCTATTTATGGAGATTCAAAAATCAGTACAGCATTTTGGAAAGAGCTAAAAAAACAAAATTTAATTTCCCATGATGCTCCAACACCTCAGTAATTATATTTTTGAATACAATCAATAGGTTGGATAGATATTAATTATTCACCTGTTTCATACAAAAAAAATAGTACTTTTGTTAATTAAAAATCACTATATGCTTAATAAACTTGCTGCTTCAGAGCTTGTTCTGAATGATGACGGAAGTGTTTACCACTTGAACCTTTTACCTGAAGATATTGCTGATAAAATTATCCTTGTAGGAGATCCGGACAGGGTCCCTAAAGTTTCACAATATTTTGATAAAGTAGAAATTAAAAAAAATAAAAGAGAATTTTATACGCATACCGGAACATTACGTGGAGAGAGAGTTACTGTAATGTCAACAGGAATCGGTACAGAGAATATTGATATTGTTATGAATGAGCTTGATGCTTTAGTCAATATTGACCTGAAAAATAAAGAACTTAAATCAGACCATAAAACACTCGAGCTTTTCCGTATGGGTACCTGTGGAAGCGTAAATCCGGATGTACAGGTTGATAATATGCTGGTAACCCAGAATGTTGTAGGATTTGATGGTTTAATGCATTTCTACCAGGACTATCACTGTGAAAATGAATTTTCCAAAAACTTTATAGCAAAGTTTCCTTATGAAAAAATTAAGCCTATGCTATATTTTGCAGAATGGGCTGAGGATATGGGAAATTATTTTGCGGATGCCAAATACCATGGCAATACAGCAACATTCCCTGGATTCTATGCACCACAGGGAAGACAACTACGCTTGAAGGCTCTGGATGACAAGTTTCTTGAAACTTTAAATGATCTTGGAATTACCAATTTTGAGATGGAAACTTCTGCTATTTATGCATTTTCAAAGCTACTGGGGCATAAAGCCATTACTGTAAACAATGTCATTGCTAACAGAAGACGTGGAGAATTCTCTGCAGATCATCATGCTTCTGAAAAAAGCCTTATCGAATGGGTATTAGATCGAATTATTAAGTAAATGATAAATAAAAAAGGATTTCAATATTGAAATCCTTTTTTATTCTACTTGAAGATAAGCAGTTTTTACAGTTTAAAAAACTTCTAATTTATTTTTTTAATGGTACCGGGATTTACATATAACTGACCATCCTGACTTCCTTGCGTATGAAGATTCATTGTTTCAAAATCAAGTACGCTATATACCCCTAATCCACTTTTTTCTACCCAGGAAATAAAAAGCTTATGATCATCTATTTGTGAAGAGACATATTGGTCTGTTTCTTCCGTTGGGCCAAGATAATCTCCCTTTGTTAATTTCCAATGAACTGTTGAGTCCGATTTTAAAGTAATATGATAAGTAGATTCTTTATACTTCCATTCATAAGTAGTACCTATTAAATCTTTAACTGTGATCTGGGTTGCTTTACTCTTTAATTCTGTATTCTCATCCGATTTTTGCTTCTCTGTACAAGAATTAAAAACTAATGGAATGCTCATCATTAAAGCTATAGCTATGACATTTCTATTCATACAATTTTATTTTTTTTAATCATTTGTAGCATTTTTCGCCACGTATGCAGCTCTCAAATATCTAAAAATTTTATAATGCGCACAAATTAATTTATAAAACCATCTATGCTTTACTACTTATCTTTTAATATTTTCAGAAAGCATCATGAGAATTAAATCTATTACAATCTCGTAAAACAGCTCTCAATATGGTCATTTACCATACCTGTTGCCTGCATATGGGCATATACAACAGTAGAACCCATGAATTTAAATCCTCTTTTTTTTAAATCTTTTGAGAGAGCATCTGAAATTTCCGTTGTTGCCGGAACCTCTTTTAAAGCTTTCGGTAGATTATCAATGGGCTTCCCGCCTACAAAATCCCAGATGTATTTTGAGAAGTTTCCGAACTCCTTCTGGATTTCCTGAAATTTTTGGGCATTTGTAATCGTTGCTACAATTTTCAGCCTGTTTCTTATAATTCCGGAGTTCTGCATAAGCTCTTCTACTTTCTGATCAGTATAACGAGCTATTTTCTTATAATCAAAATCATCAAAGGCTTCTTTAAAGGTTTCCCTTTTACTTAGAATCGTATACCAGCTTAATCCTGCCTGAAAGCTTTCTAGAATAAGAAACTCAAAAATAGTCTGATCATCATAGACTGGCCTTCCCCACTCTTCATCATGGTATTTTCTATACAAGTCGTCTTTCTCACACCAGCCACACCGTATTTTTTCCATAAGTCTTCGTTTTTATTTCACTTTAAAGATAAAAACGATTTAGAAAACCATAACAAAAGATTATGAAAACTTTAACAACATATTCTGATTTTAGGAATGGTTATTGTTTTTACTAGTCATATCACTAAATAATAAATGTTATGAATAATTCGGATTACAACAAAGCAGAAGATGCGGTAAACAAAACTGAGAACTCTTTAAAAAATGCAGCGGATAATGCAAAATGGAAAATCAATGATTTAGCGGATAAAGCTAAAGATTATATTAATGAGAAAAGAAACAATGACGAAGAAGCGAGCCAGGAAGATTGGCTTGACAGGGTAAAAGCTAATATTTCTGATGCATGGGAAGATATTAAAGATAAGGCGGGTGATGCCTGGGAAAAAACCAAAGATCTTACCGAAGATGCAAAAGATAAAGCAGCCAACGCAGCAGATGATGTAAAAGATAAGGCAAAAGATGCTGCTGAAGATGTAAAAGCAGAATGGAATAAAAAAACCAATTAAAATTTCAGTCATATAAATATTTTCAAAAAAAACAGGGTCTTTTTATAAGGCTCTGTTTTTTTATTATGTTCTAAACACAAATTATTGCTACATTTGTATATTAATAAACATTAAAAAATTATGTCATACGGTTTACTTAAAGGCAAAAAGGGAATTATTTTTGGGGCCCTTAATGAACAATCGATCGCATGGAAAGTTGCTGAAAGATGTCATGAAGAAGGAGCTGAATTTATCTTATCTAATGCTCCTATTGCTTTGAGAATGGGAGAACTTAATGGTTTAGCTGAAAAAACAGGTTCGGAGGTAATTGGCGCAGACGCTACATCTATTGAGGATCTTGAAAAACTTTTTGATGCAGCTATTGCAAAATTCGGGAAAATAGATTTTATCCTTCATTCTATAGGAATGTCCGTAAATGTAAGAAAAGGGAAACATTATACAGAAATGAACTACGACTGGTTAGAAAAAGGTTGGGATATCTCTTCTGTTTCTTTCCATAAAGTAATGCGTGTGGCTTGGGAAAAAGACTGTATGAATGAGTGGGGAAGCATCTTAGCACTTACTTATATTGCAGCTCAAAGAACATTCCCTGACTATAATGACATGTCTGACAACAAGGCTTATCTGGAAAGCATCGCAAGAACTTTTGGAAACTATTGGGGTGAAAGAAAAGTTCGTGTAAACACGGTCTCTCAGTCTCCTACTGTAACTACTGCTGGTAGTGGAGTTAAAGGTTTCGGAGGTTTCCTTGGATATGCAGAAGATATGTCTCCATTAGGAAATGCTACAGCTCTTGAATGTGCAGATTACTGTGTTACTCTTTTCTCTGATCTTACAAAGAAAGTAACTATGCAGAATCTTTTCCATGATGGTGGTTTTAGTAGCTCTGGAGTTACTCAGAAAGTAATTAGAAAATATGATGTTGAATAATTAAGTTCAATCAACTTCAATAATAAAAAAGCAGGCTGTCTCTAAAAGATAGCCTGCTTTTTTTTGGATATTTGTTATTCATAATATTCTTTATAAGAAATTCATTTAATCATATCAAAATTATGCTTAACATAATATTTTACAGGGTTTATTTTTCACTCCCGTTAGAATTACTCTAATTTTGCACAAAACCAATTTATGAAAAAGATAAAAATACTTATTTTAGCAAGTATTAGTCAGTTTGTATTTGCACAAACTGGACAGGTAGGCATCAATACAACAAGCCCTACTGCAACGTTGGATGTGAATGGTGATGCCAAAATCAGGAAAATTGACAGTATAACATCTACTCCTAAATATGTATTAACACCGGATGATACAGGTGTTATCCAAAAAGTCAATATTGATAAATTATCAGCCAGTAATCAAGAAATTATTAAGAAAAAAATCTTTGCTGTTCTTTCTAAAAGATCACCTCAGCTTCTTCAAGCTAAAGGAACTGATTATAACTTAGAGTATGATGGAGTTGTAAGCGGGATCAATACTGATAAATTATCTTTAACCAATGGAAATAGCCGTATCAATTTACCACCCAATAAAACCTTTAAAATAACAGGCTATATAGGAATTAGAGGGAGTACAACCGGTACTAGTAGTACTACACCAGGCTACGTCACATCTACATTTCAGGCAGGAGGTGATACACAAACTATAATAACTACGCTGGGATATACCGAATCTTCTACTGAAACCTTTGATGATGGAGGGGTAACACCTCCGATTATTATGGTAATGACTGGCCCTGCAGGTGACAGTTTTGTAGAATTAAAAGTACGATATGGAGGTATTAATGCTGGTGATGCTGGATATTATGTTTCAGGAGCTGCCAGTAGAACTACAGTAGGAACTTATATTTTACTCGAAGAGTTATAAATAATTTTAATTTTTTTTCATCCTTTATCATAAATAGGCTGTCTCATTGAGGCAGCCTATTCTAATAAAAAAATATTAATATGAAGTGTATTTGTATCGAATGTGCTGGTGCCGGAAGCTTTACAATTATGTCTTAAATCCAAAAGTTCGCATTGATATCATTATCCGAATTATTCAATAACAGTAACCAACTTACAAGGCTTCCTGGTTTCATCAATAGTAAAGTGTCTCTTTAAAAAGCAGGCTAAAACCGACTTTTACTTATTTAGTTATTTATTCCAGTTAATCTTCTTTGTCTGGACTTCCTGAGAGTTAGTACCTATCATAATTTCAAACTCTCCTCCTTCCCAATCGAAATTCAACTGATCGTCATAGAATTTTAAATTTTCAGGCGTTAGGGTGAAATTCACGGTTTTAGTTTCTCCTTTTTTAAGAAATATCTTTTGAAAACCTTTTAACTCTTTTACAGGACGTACAACCTTTCCAAACAAATCTCTGATATAAAGCTGAACTACCTCTTCACCGTCATAATTTCCGTTATTGGAAACATTAACTTTAATCTGTAAAGATTGATTTCCGTTAAGATTTTCAGAGCTTAATGTCATATCGGAATATTTGAAATTAGTATAGCTTAAGCCATATCCAAAAGGAAATTTAGGGTCATTATCCAAATCGATATAAGCAGAAACGTAGCTTCTTTCTTTATTCGTTTTTGCTGGTCTTCCGGTATTGTAATGATTATAATATACAGGAATCTGGCCTTCAGTTCTCGGAAATGTCATAGGCAGTTTTCCACTAGGATTTACTGTACCAAACAAGACGTCGGCAATTGAGTTTCCAGCTTCAGTTCCCAGCCACCATGTATATAAAATAGTTGGAATATTGTCTGCTGCCCAGTCGAATACCAAAGGTCTTCCTGCATTGATCATTAAAACAATAGGTTTTCCTGTTTTAGCAATTTCCTTTAATAACTCTTCCTGAATCCCGGAAAAATGAAGATTACTTCTACTTTTCGCTTCCCCACTCATTGCATGTCCTTCTCCTAAAGTCATAATGACAACATCTGCTTTTTTCGCTGTTTCGATTGCTTCAGCAAACATAGAACGATCCTCGTCATCTGCATTACATCCTTTGGCATATAATAAAGTAGAATTTTTATCCAATTGATTTTTAATGCCATCAAACTGGCTCACAATTCTTTGATTGTCATCTTTAAATGCTACAGACCAGAAACCATGATTTGCTACAGTTTCTTTTCCGAAAGGTCCTATCAATGCAACCGTCTTTGTAGATGTTGAAAGCGGTAAAATATTCTTCTGATTTTTTAAAAGAACGATACTTTTTGAACCAAACTCTCTTCCAAACTTTCTGTTCTCATGGTTATCGGTTTGTGCTTTTTGTCTTTTCTCATCACTAAAACGATAAGGATCTTCAAACAACCCCATTTCGAATTTTTTAATTAAAATTCTTCTGGCTGCATCATCAATGAATTTAGGATCTACTTTTCCATCCTTTACAAGTTTTGGAAGTTCCGCCATATAAACCCGGCTTTCCATATCCATATCGCTTCCAGCAATAATCGCTTTTTCAGCAGCTTCCGCTTTATCTTTTGTATATCCATGATTCACCATTTCACCAATACTTCCCCAATCTGATACTACAAAACCTTTGTAGTTCCATTTCCCTTTTAACAAATCCCTGAGAATATATTGGTTTGCTGTCGCAGGAATCCCGTTGATATCATTGAAAGAATTCATAAATGTAGCCACTCCGACTTCTGCTGCTGCTTTAAAAGGAGGTAAATAAGTTTCATTCAATTGTCTGAGACTCATATCCACAGAATTATAGTCTCTTCCCCCCACTGCAGCGCCATAAGCTGCAAAATGTTTAGCACAAGCCATGATAGCATCCAGATTTCCTAGACCTTTTCCCTGAAATCCTTTAATTCTGGCTAAACCAATCAGTGTTCCCAAATAGGTATCTTCACCTGAGCCTTCCATTACTCTTCCCCATCTTGGATCTCTGGCAATATCAACCATGGGTGCAAAGGTCCAGTGAATTCCATATGCCGAAGCTTCCGTCGCTGCAATTCTTTCGGACTTTTCAATCAACCCCAAATCCCAGCTCGCAGCCTGCCCAATATTGACTGGAAATGTAGTTCGGTATCCGTGAATCACATCCTGCCCAAATAATAACGGAATCTTTAATCTCGATTCCAAAGCGAGTTTTTGAAAAGATCTTGTTTCTTCTACCCCGGCAACATTAAGCATAGAACCTACCTTCCCTTTTTTTATTTCTTCAAGAACGGTTGCAGAATTGGAGTTCTGTGGTCCCGTAGCATAAGCAAAACCACTATACTGAACCAATTGTCCTACTTTTTCCTCTAATGTCATTTTAGACAAAAGCTCAGATACTTTCTGATCAATTGTCTTTTGTCCGTATGCATTCAGACCGAAAGCGGCCAATGCCAGTAAGAAATAAACTCTTTTCATAATTTAAAAAATATAGGTTGCCACAGAACTTCCTGGTAAACTTGCCTGGGCTGTTTTTTGATTCCATTTAAGAGAGAAAGTCTCTTCTGTTTTACTATTATTTTGCACGATCACAATTGTTTTTCCTTCCGGTGTTCTAAAAGCAACCGTTGAAAGATGATCAGTTTGAGAAGATGCTATACGTTGTGAATGAGCAGGGATAAACTTAGTAGCATGTGCAATAATGTAATACGAAACATTTCGTGTGAAATTTTCCTTATCCGAAACCGTAATAGCTCCTTTGCATTCCGTACATCCACCCTCCGTATGCGGCTTATACTGCTGATCATTGGCCAGATTCCATTCCAAGGCTATTTTACTCCAGTTTCTCATAGAACCGATGATTACATTTTTGGTATGCCAATTCAGATCTTCATTAAAGCTGCTCTTAGAACCTGTCCACTGTTCTGTAAAATAAAGGTTTTTATCAGGATAAGCATTATGAACGGTACTCAATGCAGAAATATCTCCTTCATACAGGTGAAATGCAGAACCATCCACATATTGATAAGCTTCGGGATCACTTAATATATGGGTTGCATATTCAGGTTTATTACAATTGTGGTCATATACAACGATTTTAGTTGTAATGCCATTAGATTTGAAAACAGGCCCCAAATGATTTTTAATAAAATCTTTCTGCTGGCCAGAAGTCATATACAAACTAGGATTGTTTCCCGGATGTAAAGGCTCATTCTGAGGCGTAATAGCTTCAATAGTAATTCCTTCTTTTTTCATTCCCTGAATATATTTCACAAAGTAATTGGCATATACTTTATAATACTCAGGCTTTAAGCTTCCCCCTTTAGATTTCCCGTTATCCTTCATCCAGATAGGTGCCGACCAAGGTGCAGCAATGAATTTAATTTTAGGATTGATCATTAAAATCTCTTTCAACATTGCGATCAGATTTTTATCCTTTGTAAGACTAAAATATTGTAATGAAGGATCCGTCTGCCCTTCCGATAAGTCATTATAAGAGAAAACTTCTCCGTCAAGATCTGAGGCTCCTACACTTAACCTTAAGTAATTCACCGAAATTGAATTTCTGTTATTTCCGAAAAGCTCCTGTAATAAAGCCTTTCTTTTAGGCTCTGAAAGTCTGTTGATTACTTCCACGCTTCCTCCCGTCAATGTATATCCAAAGCCATCAATATATTGAAACTTTTGTTGGTCATCAATTTCAATATTCTGACTGCTGGCCGGATTGTTTGCAAAACTGATTGAAGGTTGCTGTTGTAATTTTATACTCTCATCTCCTTTGGTAAGCCATATCTGGACTTCATTTCTTTTATTTGCCGGATGAGATGCACAAGCCGATAAAGGCAAAAGTACCACACCACAAAGTAGTGCGGTACTTTTTAAAAAGAAACTATATAAACTGTGAAACTTCATGTTTTAATAGCCTGGGTTTTGTTTTAGTGCAGTATTTACTAATTCATTAAAAGGAATTGGTAAAATCTCATTCTTACCTGCAACAAATCCTCTTGCTCCTAACTTAGCTGGCGCATCACCCCATCTTACCAGGTCAAACCATCTGTGACCTTCGCCCGCCAGTTCTCTTCTTCTTTCATCTTTAATCGCCTGCATAGAAACAGGAACTGATGCTAAGCCTACTCTTGTTCTTACAGCATCCAATAAAGCCTGAGCCCTTGCTCCTGAACCTCCCAATGCTTCAGCTTCCATAAGATAAGTGTCAGCTAATCTGATCGCCATATAATTTTGGCGGAAATTCAATTCTGTAGCTCCCGGCTCAGTAGATTTATCTGCATTGGTAGGCAAGAATTTTTGTAAAAAATATCCTGTATCCTTGAATCCTGGTGTATAGGTAATTTTACCATTCTGTTTTAATTGCTTAGCATTAAAAATAGTCGCATTTAAACGAGGATCCCCCTGCATGAAATTAAACAAGTCATCAGTCGCAGGGTTGAAACCCCATCCTTTATAAATGTCCGGTGCATTATTAGCAGGTTGTCCAGGTGCAGGTGCCACCTTCCCATAAGATATAATGGCTACCATTTGGTTCACTGTATTTCCTTCGTCCTTTCCAGAGCCCCAAAATGCCCAGTCTGCATTACTCTTATTGGTATGCATCACTTCTAATATAGATTCTGACGTGAATTTATTATTTACTACCCACAGATCTGCAAAATCAGTAACCAATTTATATCCATACTGGCTTGTGCCTCCCGGAGTTCCGTTTACCATTGCCAACTGCGTAGCCGCATCGGCATTCTTTTTATCATACAAATAAATCTTCCCTAATATAGCACGTGCAGACCCCTGTGTAATTCTTCCCAATTCACTTTTATTTGTTGATGCAATCGACACAGGAAGATCATTAATGGCCGAAAGAATATCCGATTCTATCTGAGCATAAACATCTTCAGGCTTTGCCTGAGGAATATTATAATAATCATCATCATATTTAATCGGTTTTAAAATCAAAGGAATATTTTTGAACATTCTCAACAATTCAAAATAATACAGTGATCGTAGCACTTTTGCTTCAGCAATGAAACGCTTTCTTTTTAACTCATCCATATTTGAATTCGGAATTCTTTCAAATAAAAGGTTCGCTTTTGCAATTCCCTGATAATAATCTTTCCAGTAGCTTTGAGGCATAATGATAGGATTGATCGTATAATTAGAAAATCCCTGAATACCCGCACCGTCTGTAGAGCTCCCTCCTCCTGAATAAAAATCATCAGATGCTCCATTGAAAAAAGTAACCTCGTTTTCAAAGCCTCCTGAGTATTTCCTCAACATATCATACACCGCTACCAAACCGCTGAAAGATTCAGCTTCATTTCTAAAATAATTATCCGGTTCAAATGTCCCTGAGTTCTGTACATCTTCCAGGTTGCTGTTATTACAAGACACAGCTCCAAAACCGATTCCCGCTAATAATAAAACGGATAAGCTTTTATATATAAATCTTTTGTTTTTCATTTTTCTTTAAATTAAAATTGAATATTAGCTCCGAAAAGGAAAGTTCTTGCCTGCGGATAATACGCTCTATCAATACCAAACGTGTCACCACCTGCAATTTCAGGATCAAAACCGGTGTATTTAGTAAAGGTCACTAGATTCTCAGCCGTGATGTAAAATCTCACTTTACCTGCTCCTATTGTTTCAGATACATTTTTTGGTAGTGTATACCCTATCTGTACTAATTTTAAACGCAGATAATCCCCTTTTTGCAAATAATAATCAGACATTCTTGTATAGTTCTGATTAGGATCATCTTTCGTAACTCTTGCTATGGTATTGGAAGTTCCTTCTCCGGTCCAACGATCTAAAATGGTTGTCTGATAATTAGCCTCCTGAATATCCAGCCTTCTCAAACCCTGGAATATTTTGTTTCCAGCCTGCCCCTGAGCAAATACCATCACATCAAAGTTTTTGTAGTTCATATTCAAAGTAAGACCAAATGTGTATTTAGGAACCGAATTACCCAGATTTACATAATCATTCTCATCGATTTTTCCATCTCCGTTAGCATCCAGTCTCTTGAAATCTCCAGGCTTGGCATTACCCTGAATCAACCCTCCATTTGCATTTCTGTAAGCATCAATTTCTGCCTGGTTTTGGAAAACCCCTAAATTCTGATAGCCATAGAATGAACCATATGAAGATCCAACCTGTAATCTTGAAACCGCACCCATCGATTGGTATGAAGCAAAATTCACATAAGGCTTATTCCCTTCCAATCTGGTAATCTCATTTTTCAGGTAAGCAAAGTTCCCGTTCGCTGAAAATCCGAAATCTCCCCAGTTCTTTTTATATCCTAAGCTCACTTCCACCCCGTCATTATTCATATCCCCAATATTTCTCCAAGGGTTATTGATCAGACCAAGATATCCCGGAAGGTCAATCTTTCTCAAGATGTCTGTACTCTTCTTTCTGTAAACATCAATTGATAAATCGAAATTTTTGAAGATTTTAAAATCTGCTGCAATGTTAAGCTGAGAAGTTCTTTCCCATTTCAGATTAGGATTTTCCAATGTACTTGGTGCATATCCAATATGGATGACATCATCTCCAAAAGTATAGTTGCTTCCGGGGATCAGGAAGTTGGCATATTGGAAATCATCAATTGCATCATTTCCTAATACTCCATATCCACCTCTTAATTTAAAGCTGTTAATAACATTGTTTTCAGGCCAGAATTCTTCATTGGATACATTCCATCCCAAGGACATAGCCGGGAAATTCCCCCAATGGTAAGCCCTGGCAAACTTTGAAGATCCGTCTCTTCTCATTGTTCCTGTGAAAAGGTACCTGTTGGCATAATCATAAACGACTCTGGCAAAATAAGATGTTTTATGAGTTTCCTTTCCGTCCCATGCATTCGTAGATCGGTCTGACTGAGGAATTTCAAAGTTGAAGGAAGCTTCCCTCCAGTCATTCGTAGGTAAGTTTTTATAAGTCGTGTTTTGTCCGGAAGAAATATTATATTCATAATATCCTTGTCCTAACAAAACATTCAAACTGTGTTCCCCGAATTTATTCTGATAAGTAACCGTATTTTCCGTACTCCATTCAAACTTCTTTTGAGTCTCTCTGAATAAGCTGTTAAAATCATTCTTAACAGCAGAACTCAGATAAGACACAGGAGTAAACCCCTGAGTTCCCCAATAGGAAAGTTTTCCGTTGACACTAGATTTAAAACTCAAATGTTTGCTCAGCTTTAAATCAGCAAATACGTTAGCGACCAAATCATCCGTCCAATTGTATCTTCCAAGCTGAGTTTGTTGGAAAGCTAATGGATTAGACATTTCTTTACTCACATAATGTGAAATTCCATAAGGATTTCCATTAGGATCGTTGATGTGAGTCGGGTTATTAATATAATCACTTGGGAAAGGCTGATTGGCCACACCATTTGTAACGACAACCGGTGTAGTCGGATCAAGATTGATTGCTGAGCTCAATGGTCCTCCAAACTCTCCATTGGCATTAATTCCCTGTGATTTTGTATGAGTATAGGCAAACGTTTGACCTATCGTTAAAAAGTCAAATACTTTATGGGTGGAGTTGATTCTCCCGTTGATTCTTTTATAATTGGAAATATCTCTGAGTACAATACCCTCCTGGTCGTAATATCCGAAAGAAGTATAGAAAGTAGATTTATCACTTCCTCCGCTAATACTGAATTCATGCGAAGAACGTTGTGCCGTATTAAAAATTTGTTTTTGCCAGTCTGTTCCGTTTCCTAAAGCAGATGGATTTGAAAATTCAGGAGCTCTTCCGTCATTCATATTGGCTTCATTCATGATCATCCCATACTGAGATGCATTGAGGAGGTCCAGCTTTTTAGCTGCGCTTCCCACTCCAAAGAATCCGTTATAAGAAAGATTTAACCTTCCCTTTACTCCTTTCTTTGTCGTAATCAAAACAACCCCTTTGGCAGCAGAAACCCCGTAGATGGCTGCAGATGCACCATCTTTCAGAATTTCCATTCCTTCAATATCAGATTGATTTAACCATGCAATATTATCAACTACAATACCATCTACTACCCATAACGGATCATTACTTCCGGCACCAAAACTGGTGATACCACGAACCCTTACTGTAGCTGTAGATCCTGGTTGTCCTGAATTTGAAATTACAGAAACACCCGCAGCCCTACCTTGCAGTACCTGTTCAGGTCTTCCCATAGGAACGTCCTCAATATCGGAAGCCTTGATGCTTGATATTGCTCCGGTTACATTACTCTTCTTCTGAGTACCGTAACCAATCATGACCACTTCTTCAATTTTTTGTTCTTTCGGAAGCGTATCATTGGCTTTTTTCTGGGCACTGAAATTAGCCGTAAAATAAAGTACAGCAACCACTCCCAAACCTCTTGATATTCTAATATTCATATACAGTTAGTTTTTTAATTCTCATTTTGAGACAATAAAAATATATTTTTTTTTAAATAGTTAACATTATATTAATAAATATTTTAATTTTTCTTTTATTTTTGGGAGCTGAAAGCCATTATATCTGACAAAAAAATCATAAAATTTCATAAAAAGTTAATAAATTCAATCCCCAAAATGACGAGCAAGCTTCCGAATATTTCACTTCCCTTAAAACTTACTTTTCTGATCTTTTCAATGGTCTTAAACTGCATGGGTATTATCATCCTGCAGCTTTCAGAAGCTAAAATCACGTATGATAATTTGGGATTGTTAGAATCTTTTAAAGATTTACCGATTGCCTTTTTTTCGCTCTTTGCTGTTAACTTTATCAGTAGAACCGGAACAAAAAAAGCATTAATTTTTGCTTTGGCTATTGTAGCTATCAGTTCTTTCATCCTTCCTTTTGTGAAAGTATTCTGGTTTTATAAATTATGGTTTGCCATTATCGGTACATGCTTCGCTATTGGAAAAATCTGTGTTTTTGGAATTATAAGAAACAACATATCAGATGAAAAATCATTAACGAAGGCTATGAGCAGTGTAGAAGCTTCTTTTATGATAGGAATTTTCGTAGTAAATACTGTTTTCGGATGGCTGATCTCCAGTGCTTATTCGGAATTCTGGAAATTTGGATTTCAGGCAATATCCCTACTTTCCATTATTACGATCTACCTATTTGCAAGACTGGAAATATCCGAGCCGGAAAAGAACTACAGTAAAAAAGACATTCTTTCAGACTTATCAGGTTTTATCAATCCAACCATTATCATATTTTTAGCAGTAGTTTTTTCTATTGTTTTTGTTGAACAAAGCTTTAATTCCTGGCTTCCTTCGTTTTACAAAAACCATTTGAAAGTCAATTCCTTTTTTGCGTTGCAGGCCTCTTCTTTTCTGGCACTCTTTTCTTATATAGGAAGAACCTTAACCGCCAATATTATCAATCGTTTTCCTCTTTCTAAATACTACCTCGCGTGCTTATCATGCATTGTTTTAACACTTGTTGTTATATTAGGAATACAGTTTCTTCAATCGGAGGATTCAAAAGCACTTTTATTTTTGTTTCCTGTCATCGGTTTCTTCTTATCTCCACTCTATCCGGTGATTAATTCCAAGATGATTATTCAGGTTGATAAGAAAAAGATCAATCTTTTTACTTCATTGATCGTTATTTTTTCATCGCTGGGAAGTTCAGTAAGCTCTATTGTTATTTCACTACTGTTTGAAAATCAACTCTTAAGATACTACCCTTTGTATATTTTATTGATCGTAAGTGTCCTTTTTACAGTAAGTTTAATTTATTTTGCTCTTACTAAAAGAACATATGAAAAATAATTTTATTTTTAACCTATGGAAATCAAGGATTCAAAAAATAAAGAAACGCTTCAGGAACTTATTGACACAAAAGACTTCGTAGCCCATATTTCAGTGGACTGCACCATATTTGGTTTTCATAATAATATCCTGAAAGTCTTGTTACTCAAATACCATGATTTAGATCTATGGTCACTTCCCGGAGGTTTCGTCTTTAATGATGAAGATCTGAGAGAAGCTGCTGAACGTGTTTTACACGAAAGAACACATTTGAAAGACATTTTTCTAAAGCAGTTCCATACTTTCGGCAGAATAGACAGAACGGAAAACAATGTTCATCAGATTCTGCTTGAAAATAAAGGAATTGCGGTTCCAAAGAATCACTGGATCTTTCAGCGGTTTATTACTGTAGGATATTGCAGTCTTATTGACTTTTCCATTGCCAATACTTTTCCGGATGCGTTCAACGAAACCTGTGAATGGTTTGAGGTAAGTAAACTTCCTAAAATGGCTTTCGATCATGACAGAATCATAGAAACAGGGCTGGAATATCTTCGAATGAACATCAACACCGAGGTTGCGGCAAGCAACCTTCTTCCGGTAAAATTCACCATGAAAGATTTACAGTCTTTATATGAAACTATCCTGGGAGAGAAATTCAGGAGGAATAACTTCCAGCGAAAAATCTTAAGCTTAAATATTCTTGAAAGACTTGAAAAACTCTATGATGGATCAGCCAATAAGGCTCCTTACCTATATAAATTCAAAAGCAAAACTCATCATTCGGTGAATCATTATCCTATTTCCAACCAGGAAGGATTTTAATTTTGACATCGAATAAAAAACTGCTTTATAACAGGTTAGCGAAAAGCCGGGAGTAAAAAATCTTATTTAACCCCGGTACTCAAAAAAAATTTTTCTAAAATCCCGAAAAATGCTATTTTTAGAAAAATTAAAAAAATGTCATATTATCCTCTTACAAGTATTCCTGACTATTACGGAATTGATGCCTTACTTACTGAAGAACACAAGCTAATTCGTCAATCGATAAGAGATTGGGTAGAAAGTTTTGTAATGCCTCAGATAGACCATGCAGCACAAAACCATACAGACTTACCCGGTTTGATGAAAGAATTGGGGAAAATAGGAGCACTTGGCCCTTATATTCCAGTAGAATATGGAGGTTCGGGATTAGATCAGATTTCTTACGGACTTATTATGCAGGAACTGGAAAGAGGAGATTCGGCAGTTCGTTCTGCAGCATCGGTACAAAGTTCTTTGGTGATGTTTCCAATCAATGAATTCGGTTCAGAAGAACAGAAGAAAAAATACCTTCCTCTATTAGCATCAGGAGAAATGATCGGATCTTTCGGATTAACAGAGCCTAATCATGGTTCAGATCCAGGGTCAATGGAAACTTATTTCAAAGATATGGGTGACCATTATCTTCTAAATGGTGCAAAAATGTGGATCACCAACTCTCCTTTATGCGATATCGCTGTGGTTTGGGCTAAAAATGAAGAAGGAAAAGTACAGGGATTAATCGTTGAAAGAGGAATGGAAGGATTCACGACTCCGGAAACTCATAATAAATGGAGCTTACGTGCTTCAAAAACAGGAGAATTGGTATTCAATGACGTAAAGGTTCCAAAAGAAAACTTACTTCCAGGAGTTACAGGATTGAAAGGACCTCTTTCTTGTCTTAATTCAGCCCGATACGGAATTTCGTGGGGAGTGATTGGTGCTGCTATTGATTGCTATTGTACAGCTCTCCAATATTCTAAAGAAAGAAAACAATTCGGAAAACCTATTGGTTCTTACCAGCTTCAACAGAAAAAATTGGCAGAATTCGTAACTGAAATCACTAAGGCACAATTACTTTGTTTGCAATTAGGAAATCTTAAAAATGATCATAAGGCTACTCCTGCACAAATTTCTATGGCAAAAAGAAACAATGTGAAAATGGCTATAGATATCGCAAGAGAATCCCGTCAAATTCTTGGTGGAATGGGAATCATGGGTGAATTCCCAATGATGAGGCATGCTGCCAATTTAGAATCCGTAATTACCTATGAAGGAACCCATGATGTTCACTTATTAATTACAGGTATGGACATTACCGGAATCAACGCTTTCTAAATCTGTTTTAGATTAAAAATAAAGATATCAGCGTCTGGTCATTGGATCAGACGTTTTTTATTTCCCTATAAATCAACCAATTGCTATTCAATGAATAATGATTAATATCTCTCCGAGGTGATATTTATTTAGAAAAATCTATCTTAACCTAACCAAAAAATCTTATTATGAAAAAATTTACTCTTTTATTACTTGGCCTTTCTGCCCCCTTTTACTTCTCTCAGCAGGCAGGAGATCTTGTAAAGTTTGAACAAAAACTTGATTTAACTCCTGCGGGAGTCGCTAATTTTATCGCCAATAATCTTGGTGAACAAAATGCTCCTGATTTTGTTAATTATCTTAATGGATTTAATGTAGGCCTAAAAGCTTATAAGGTAACTTACTATACTAAAAATGAAAATAATAATCTGGTAAAAGCAACCGGACTTATTATGTACCCCAATGTCAATTATAAGCTTTCTACTGTGGTATCAGACCATGGAACCACCGACAGCAGAAACAATGTTCCTTCTAATCTAAGAGGCGTTCTATATGCCGGATTTGTAGTGGAGCTATCTTATGTTTTGAATGGTTACATTCTTATGGCACCTGATTATGTAGGAATGGGTGATGGTGATGGAGTTCATCCTTATGTACACTACCCTACGGAAGCTGCTGCTACAATCGATTTTGTAACTGCTTCCAATAAAGTGCTAGCACAATTAGGGATTAAACGATATGATGAATATTTTCTAACAGGCTACTCTCAAGGTGCCCATGCAGCCATGTCGACCCTAAAAAAGCTGAATATCTCAAACCCTACTCAACTGAAGTTCAAATATGCCTATATGGGTGACGGCCCTTATGATTTTTCAGGAGTTACTCTTCAGAAAGGGGTACTGGAAAAAGAAGTATATCCGTTTACTGCCTTTATCGCTAATGTTTTAAATACTTGTAACAACACCGGTTATCGGACTTATAATACCAATATTTCAGAAGTTATTTCTGCGGAATACCTTGATCGGTATAACTACCATGTTCTACAAGACAACGGTGGATTGCTATGGGGTCCCCTACAATGGAGAAGACTTTTCACTAATAACTTCGTGACCAATGTTACCAATGACAACAATAATAAACTGAGACTTTGTTTAAAATCAAATGATGTTTATGACTGGTATAACAAAACACCAATGACTTTGGGACACTCAACAGTAGATCTGGTGATTCCTCCTGAAAATACATCTAAAACCATCACTGTACAGAGAGGATATTATCCATGGTGGGATCTTAATAAATTCAAACTTCAATCTTTTTACTGGGGTCCTCTGGGGCATATTGGAGGGATAGTTCCATTTGTTTTGGCCTCTAATGCAAAATTTAATACGCTGAGAAGCGGTGGTTTATTAAATGAATGGGCTAAACTGACTTCTAAATCTGAAAGTCCTCAGCCTAAGCTTAATCCACTCTATTCATCTCAGATTAAACCGAACCTGAGCTCTATGGAAGTTGTTGAAATTAAAGATTTTAACAAAGAAAAAGCAGGAAGATCTGTTGCTAGTAATAATTTAGCCAGTTTACAAGATGGAGTCTATTTGTTAAAGGTAGCTCAGAACAATGAAAATAAGCTGATCCCATATATTAAAAATGCCCCGGCAATCATTGCTGAAAATGAAATTGTCGCTTCTCAAAACAATAATACTTTAAGCTTAAAGACCAATCAGGATGAGTTGCTAGCGATCAATATCTTTGATGAAAATAAAAACCTGATCAAAACTATTTCTCAGGAAGAATATGCTAAAAACGGAGGAATTAATCTAAACGATATGAGCCCGCAGGACTATACTTTTGAAATTGTTACCGAGTTTTATAATGTTCAGTTCAATAAAAGCATCGGAAATACTAATGTTTTGGAAACTGATATCAATGTATTCACTCAGAATAACCAAATTATGGCCCGATCTAAGAATAATATCAAGACAATCAGTATTTATAACGTATCCGGTGCCCTAATTCAAAACCAGGAAGTTAACAAAACCAATTTTGAGTCTAAAAGCTTACAACCAGGAGTTTACGTAACCCAAATTGTTTTAGACAACGGAAAAACAATCAATAAAAAAGTAAAATTGTAAACATAAATTTCTTCATACCAAATTATATTCAATGGAAGACTGCCTTACAAAATAAGGCAGTCTTTTTTGATGTAATGCTAGATCACTATCAAAATTGTATCATGATAAACAACTACCCCGGTATTTCTTCAATATAGAAAATAACTTTTGTATCAAGGTAAGAATCAATCGGATCATTGTCATACGGTGTGGGATCAGCAAAGAAAATTTCAATTCTATAGAAAGTTTTATCATTCTGATCTACAGGAGTAAATACATATTGTCTTTTCTCAGGATTAGCAGTTCTTATTCCCGGTTCACCCCAGCCATACCATGCATTCGGTTTAAGAGAATTTGTATCTCTGGTAAGGTCTACAGGATTTCCACTCCTATCTATAAAGGCTACAAAAGGACCATTACCATTACGACCAGATCTGCTTGCGTAATTCCAATGACTTGATCCGAACATGGTAGAAGCAAAAGTTTCCAGCTTGATTTCTGAATCCCCCAGGTACATTAACTGAACATCCGTATAGTCATCTGTATACATCTTAGCTGCACTTACCGGCCTTTTAAACAGTCTTATTTTGTATTTGCCATTACCAAAGCTTACTCCTTCCTGCTCCTGATCATAAAAGGAGCCAACAAAAGTGGTTACGTTTACTTTATTTCCTATACTTCCTCCTCCATTTCCATTGACCTGAACCTGGCAGTTCTTTCCTAAAAAAGAAATCGGAAAGCCAGCTTTAGAAGTGCTCGAAGGAACTCCCGACACGGAATAAGTAATAGCACCCGATCCATTATTTAGCGTCCCTGAATTTAAAATAGCCTTTAGTCCGGTATTTCCTGTTGATGCAATTGTATCATTATTGGTGGCATAATCACCTCCATTACCTCCATTGTAAGGAATGATCAGTGTTCCGCTGTATTCTTCACCCGGAATAAATTTTGGAGGCTCTAAATAAGCTCCTGAACAATTTAATGTTCCAATAGATGGATTAATAGCAGGAGAGCCATTAAACTTTACCCACTCCTCCCCATTCCAATACATATATCCTTCAATCTTAAAATCAGGATGTGTTCCTAAACAATACACCAGTAAACCTTTTGCAGGCTCGGGAATAGTTACCTGATCCGTTCTGCTTCTTAATGCTACTTTAGGGCAGAGAAGACCTTTTTTACTTCCTTCAGGAAGATCATCAACATTCACATCAAGCATAGCTGAAGGATGAGGATTTGCTGTTCCTATTCCAACTTGCGCTTGACTAACCACACCAATCAATAGTAAAAGTGTTACCCATAATTTTTTTTCCATCACTTGATTTTTAAACTGTTTGTTCAGCTACAAAATTATGAAGTCACGCTTTGTCTTTCATCGTATACATCAGCGATTTCAGTGATAATGCTGTTAGTTTAAAAAGCATTAATAATCAACAGACTAAACAAGTAAAATATTTAATTTCACTTGTTTTCATAACGGTATTACAAAAAAACGATACCAACTTATTGGATAAGTATGCTTAATTTTATCAAAACATAATCATGATATTCAGTTTTAAATTCGTTTGATCACCCTCCTATTATGATTACACTTAAAAATGAACAGTCTATCACCCTGGACCGGCAACTGAAAAAATATATTGTATCTTTTCTTTATTCATCTATGGCTATTCACATTCTGTATCTGCTATTATACAGCTATATCGGAAAAAATACGTTTGCATTCACGGAAGTCATTGGTATGGTGATTAATCTGTTTATCATCATTTATATCGATAAATTAGAATTCTCGGCTATAAAGCCTTTTATCAATGCTTATCTTCTCTTACTGTCTTTTCTCCTATACTTTTTTGCATTTATCTATTGGAAGGAAACTCCGATTGCATTTCTTTGGTATTTTATGATTCCTTTTGGACTGAAGAAAATCTTTGATTTCAGAATCATTATGTATTGGTCAGTTTATATTGCTGTGCTCATTCTGCTCACTATTATTATTCCTGATTTTTGGGGATTACGAACTGCTTATGCATTTTCACCTGAAGACATGTCTTATATTAATCTAGCCACGTTTATATCGGTCTTATACCTTATGATCTTCATTTTATATTTCAATCATAAAATAAGCCTTTTACGTCTGGCCCATGCCCCGATCATTAAAAAAGAAAAGGTTGAATGTAAAAGTCCCAATAAAACAGAGCCTGAAGAAGAGCTGTATTCTGAATTGTATCAACAAATACTTATTTATATTGATGAGAAAAAGCCCTTTTTGAATGCAGATTTTACGATTTCAGAGCTTGCAGTATCACTAAATTCCAATATCACATACATATCCAAATCAATTAATGCCAATACCGGTAATAATTTCAGTACCCTTATTAACACGTATCGCATCAATACCGTTAAAAAGTTAATTCGTGAAGAAGATTATAATAAATACACTTTAATGTATATGTATACTTCGGTAGGTTTTAAACACCAATCTACCTTTAATAAAGTATTCAAACAGATAGAGGGTATTACGCCAACCCAATATATAGAAAAAATGAAAAAAGAGTAAAGAAACATACTCCCTCTTATAGTTAGCTCATAAAAGACTTTACGTTTTCAACAAAATTGATCTCTGGATTCAGTATTTCAAGGATCAGACTGCGGACAGACTTCATCGCATCATCGATACTACCCTTTTCAAACTGAAGGGAAACAACCCCTTTTTTAGCTTCTGCAAAGCTCCAGATTCCTGTTTCCACAGGAAGTCCCCAAAACTCAGGAAGACTCTGGATGACGTATTGGTAGATACACAGCTGTAACGCTTGCTTCCGGTCACTGTTATGAAAATACTGATCCACATTATCGGCATCAATTTTTACAACCAGGTTTTTTATTTTCGCAGTCTTGTAATCTATAATCCGTAATGTTCCGTTTAACCGGTCAATTCTGTCAATAAATCCAAAGAAAGAAATTCTGTCTTGCTGATTATCATCCAGGTAAAAATCCACATTTTCGAACCTCTTTTCAATGGCAATAATTTCTAATTTATTCCCACTTTTTACAAGCTCAAGATCATAATTCAGGATGTTCTGAATTACTTTTTTGGCAATAGCTTTATGGATGAAATTCATTCCTTTTTCATAGAATTCAGGCTGATGCTTAAGTTTCTCAATAGCAACATTTATATATTGATCTATTGCTTTAATTGATTCTTTTAAATCACTTTCTTTTAATATTTTACCTTTTAATACTTCATATACTTCTTGAAGTGAATAATGCACCAGATTTCCATAATTTTTCACAGATAATTCCTCTTCAATTTCATCAGTTTCCGAGGTATTCAGAATCTTGGATAAATAAAAATCTACAGGATTATAAAGGTAACTTGTAAGGTGTGAAGCCGAAACTTTTTCTTTCCATTTTTCGAGCCTTTCCAGAACGATTCGGGTCTTAGGAATTTCAATAGGCTGTGTTGTAATAGGCTCAGAAGAATTCTCAATAATCAGGTGTTCAATATCATGTGAACTCTCCATTTCAATCTGGGTAATAAACCTGCTTTTCTCTCCGCTGTTCACTCCTGAGCTCAACGCATTGAATAATAAATGGACATTCCTGGAGTCTTGAATCAACCGGTAGAAGTGATACGCATAGATACTATCGTTCTCCAGAAAAGTATGCATATCAAAAAACCTTCTGATATCAAAAGGAATGTATGTATTCTGAGAGTTCCCCAACGGAAGTTTTCCTTCATTAACCGACAGCATAATCACATTCTCGAAATTAAGAAGACGGGTTTCCAAAAGTCCCATAATCTGTAACCCTCTTAAAGGTTCTCCCTGAAAATCTATACTCTCAGAGTTGATGTGCTGATTAATAAGAACTTCAAGCGTTTCCATCTTAATTTCAAAATCGTACGGGGTTACCTGGTTCTTGATAATTCGGAATGCGTTTTCAAAATGAGAAACGTTTTCATACTGAATATCATCTATTTCCAGCCATTTAATCTGTTGACAGAATGCAATCAGCAAATCCAGATACCGACTTGTAGAATCTGCTTTCTGAAGTAAGTTAAAATAAGAAAGTTCACTCAGAAGTTCCCGAAGCAGCTTTTGTGAAATATAGACAATATTCCGTTCTTCTATTTTTGATTTAAATTGATTGATAATCTGCTCATCTTCAATAGATTTAGGAAGCTCTTCGAGGATAGGAAACAGATCTCTGTAATAGTATGAAGATTTATTTTTCTCCAATTGCTTCTGCAAATAAAACAGTTGTTTTACCGCATTGGAAAAAGACAGGTTTTTCAAAGGAAAACCCATTGTAATATTCAGATTGTCAATACCATGCATTACATCCAGACTGGCAGGCAGCAAGTTTTCATCCAGTAAAACAAGAGCGGTATTGGAATACGTTTTATTATCAATCTCATTAAAGATTTCAGGCAGTATTTTAGTCTGGGTTACATTTCCCGAAACCTCATATACCTTTATCTGTTTAGGCTGGTTAAAATCATCTTCAATCCACTGAAATGCTCTACTATCATTAAATTCCTTCCAGAGCTTATGATTTCTCAGGAATTTGCCTGCCTCCTGCCTCTCATCATCAAAATAATAATGATCAGCCTGAAAAAAGCACTGCGCCTTATCCCATTGCAAGAGATTTCGCACCAGCTTTTCTTCAACAGGCGTAAAGGCATTGAATCCACAAAAAACAAATTGTTCCGTAGTCGTTTTAGCAAATTCAGTAATTCTTGCTTTCGCTGTCTCATGGATCATCCCCGAGGTAGCCCAGTTTCTTTCCTGCAGTTTCTTCTTCAAAACAGGTAGGAAAATATTCATATTCCTCCAGAAATTAAGAAATTTCTTTCGGGGAACATCATCCTCTTCTCCTAAATTCTGAGCCCAGTCTTTGATTCTTTCTTCATCAAACATGTACTGCAAAACAGCTTCGTCACTTTCAGAAAATTTTAAAATATCATCCCAGTCTTTTTGTAAAGTGGGAAACCATTTTAGAAAGTCCGAAAAGTCGTCGTTAGGAATAAGATTAAGACTCTTATAAACATCAAAGGCAAACAGCCATAATGAAATCCCCTGAATGGGTTGCTTATCAGCAATTCTATCGATAAGCTCCTCTATCGTAAAGAAGTTGGGAAGAAAACCCGAATAATTATTTTCTTCGAGAATCTGTCTGATAAAAACGATAGGCCTCTTGCCCGGAATTACAATATTAAATACTGATAAATCCGTATTCTGGGCCAATAATTCGTGAATAATTTTATTGAGAAATTTCAACGTTTTTGTATTTTTTCAATTTTTCAAGCTCTTCAGTAATTAAAGTATTGTACTCAGCCTGTTTTATTGTATTGATTCCATTTCGGGTATCCTTGTCATAAGATGCCTGAAAATCTTTATAATCTTTAGCGATTTTATTGTATATACCGTGAAAGTATTTAATGTAATCTCCACTTGACACCACTTTCTCCTCTACTTCCTTACGAAGCCTTCTTGCAAATAATTCTGCGATATCAAAATGCTTTTGTTCATGTAAGAGCGCGTAATCCGTAATTCTTTTTACATCCTTCCAGGATTGATTTTCTTTAAAAATAGTTTGAATACCAATTTTTACGGGAACATTAGAATCACTTGAAACTACAGCAGAATACTCCCACCCGCAATGCGTATAAGCAACCACATTAGCATTCCCCATATTATTGCTTTTACTCTTAAAATTAGACCAGGCAAGCTTTTGATCTTCTTTCCATATTATTTTCTGACCAAAACCCTTATTAAAATTAAAAACACAAAAACTAATGAAGATCAACCATTTCATTATTCCACTACAATTGTTTTGGTGATCCAGTTATCATCACCATTCCAGAATTTAAAAGTATACTGTCCTTTTTGCTGTGGATTAAAATTGATTTGGTTCATCCCCAGATGGGTAGATTGTGAACACATGCCGTTTGTAAGAAATTTGTAAGCGGTAACCGTTCTTGTCAAATTATTATTATAAACATAATCATATCCATAAAAACCTTCACATTGAGATTTATATTGTGAATAGGTCTTAATACGCTGAACATCATATACATTCATAGTGTCATTGCTAATACTTACACTGTCTATTTTTACTTTTTCAATAGACTGTACTGTTTCATAATCATCATTACAGGAGGTCAGAATTACCCCCAGAATTATTGCAGAAAATCCAAAATTTAAAAGTTTTTTCATAACACAATACAAATTACGATTATTTAACAAATAATTAGCAAAAATTATTCCTTACTTAAAATAAATTAAGAATTAAAATTACCTTTTGATACATAAACCACTTTTTTAGTATCAAAAAATTCTCCTTCAAAGTAATTTTTAAGATTATAGATTTCACATTTAATTCCCGCCAGTTCTTCTGCCAGATCTCCGCCTTTTAAATATAAAATTCCGTTATGCTTAGGATTGAATTGCTCTTTATCAAATTTACCTTTCAACCATCTTAAAAACTCCGGCATCTGTGTCACCGCTCTGCTTACTACAAAATGGAATTTTTCTTTCAGTTTTTCAGCTCTTCCGTGAATGGCCGTTACATTTTTTAATCCCACTCCTTCAGCAACAGCATTTACAACACTTATTTTTTTGCCAATAGAATCAATCAGCGTAAATTCCACTTCCGGAAATAGAATAGCTAAAGGAATTCCAGGGAAACCACCTCCCGTTCCGATATCCAGAACTCTGGTTCCCGGAGCGAACTCCATCACTTTGGCAATCCCCAATGAATGCAGAATATGCTTTTCATACAAAGATTCCATATCTTTTCTGGAAATCACATTGATCTTTTCATTCCATTCCCCATACAGATTTTGCAGCTTGGAGAACTGTTGTATCTGATTTTCTGTAAGATCCGGAAAGTATTTTAATAGTAACGATGTAGACATGTAAATTATTATAATTTGCAAAAATAAGTTTATTTCACATTGTATTCAAATTAAGTCACTCAAATCAAGGTTTAATTTCAACGTACAACATCGGATCATTTGGCAATCACCGGAATCACCGGTACGCTTAGATCCCCGGTTTGATTCACCGTTTGTACTGCAAAAATATAATTATCCTTGGAAAGAGGGATTTTTGCGGAAAGCTCTTTTGTGAATATCTTTTTCTGCCATACGGGGCTATCCGTTTCTCTTACAAGCACATAATAACCTATCGGATTTCCTGATTTGGGTTTTTCCCAATGCAATGTAGTTGAGTTCGTAAGTTCCTTCACCTCTATTTCTACCCGCTCAGGTTTTGAAGCAGCACTGGCAAGACTGGCTAATACTGCAATATTGGCTGCTACATTCTTTTTCAGATAATGATAATCAATAAATTCAGGAAGGTCACCATATTGTTTCTTATTTTCAGTTCTGACATCCTGATGCTGGTGGTCATAGTTTTCATAATATTCTGTAAGCCTTACAGAAGGAAATCCTAAATTAACAAAACTGGAATGGTCTCCGCCACGCAGAAACCTGTCATTTCTATAAATCAGTTTCACATCAAGATCTTTTACATACTTTTCTGCAATCTCTTTAATGTATCTGGCTAATTGTCTGGATTCACTATCGTTTTCAAGTCCTAAATTTCTTATTCCTGAAGCCTTTTTATCCAGATCCGCAAAAGGAAGCCCTTCACTAAATACCCTCAGTGTATGATCATTAACCTCATTAGTTTCCCCAGCTTTAGCATTGCCAATCATATCATTATTTAAAACCGCTTCTATCTGCATATTTTCTTTTTTGGCCTTTTCAGCCAACAGTTTAGAACCTAACAATGATTGTTCTTCTCCGGAAAATGCAACAAACACAATAGAGGCCGGAAATTTAGATTTACTTAAAATTCTTGCCGCTTCTATAACAGCACTTACTCCACTTCCGTCATCGTTCGCTCCGGGGGCAAATGACTTCCTATCCATAACATCCGTAACTCGTGAGTCCAGGTGTCCTGAAATCAGAAAAATACGTTTATCATTAGGGTCTGTCCCCTTCAGATAAGCAATGGAATTACCAAGATTGGTTACCTGATCCACCCTCTTTCCATCCGGCTGTATATCCTGTTGTTGCAGATATACCTCCATTCTTCCCTGAGAGTTTTTTGCATATTCCCCGAACTTTTTAAGAACCCAGTTTCTTGCCGCTCCTATGCCTTTTCCAGAATCATCAATACTACTTAAAGTATGCCTGGTATTGAAGCTAACCAGTTGATGAATATAACTTTTCAAAGAGTCAGAGCTCACTTCAGAAATATATTTTTTTATTTCATGATGTTCTGAATTTGCTTGTGAAAAAAGAACAACAGGAGTAAACAGTAAAAAAAGAGAATACTTTATCATAGGGAAATCTTTTTAGGCAGATTATTTCAAATATACTAAATCTCTCTTTTTTAAAGTTATTTTTATCTCAGATTATATTTATATTAAGTATTTATTATATATTTTTGTTACAATACAAAAATATTACATGAACAAACTTTCAGATAGAGTAAAAAGACTTGGTTACTCGCAGACTTTCGTAATGTCTAATAAGGCCAGAGAAATGAAAGCCAATGGAATAGATGTTATCAGCTTAACTCTTGGTGAACCGGATTTCGACGTTCCCGAAAATATAAAACAGGCAGCTTTCGATGCCATTAATCAAAATTACAGTCATTACTCTCCTGTTCCCGGGTTCCTGGAACTGCGTGAAGCCATAGCTTATAAACTGAAGAGAGATAACAGTCTGGAATATAAACCGACGCAAATCTGCGTTTCTAATGGAGCTAAACAAGCCATTATCAATGTTTTAGCTGCTATTATTAATGATGGAGACGAAGTGATCCTGCCTACTCCATACTGGGTAAGTTATGATGAAATGGTAAAAATGATGGGTGGAAATTCTGTGATGGTACCCACTTCTTACGAAACTGATTTCAAAATTACGGCTGAACAACTAGAAGAAGCTATTAGCGATAAAACCAAAGCCGTTTTATTCAGCTCACCTTGTAATCCATCTGGCGGATATTATACCTACGACGAGTTAAAATCTTTAGCGAAAGTTATTGCTAAATATCCTCAGATTACGGTTATTTCAGATGAAATTTACGAGTTTATCAATTATGAAACTCAAACCGCTTCCATAGCTCAGTTTCCGGAAATCTATGAACAAACCGCAGTAATCAACGGAATGTCTAAAGCCTTTGCAATGACCGGTTGGAGAATCGGATATTCCGCATGTCCGGAGTGGCTGGCAAAAGCTTGTGAAAAAGTTCAGGGGCAAATGACAAGCGGGGCTAATACTGTAGCGCAAAGAGCTTCCATTATAGCACTAAAAACAGATCCGTCTGAATACCAATACATGATTGATGCTTTCAAAAAAAGAAGAGATCTTGTTTATGATCTGATTAAAGAAATTCCTGGATTCAAAGTCGTATTACCCAAAGCTGCTTTCTATTTTTTCCCGGATATTTCTTATTACATAGGCAAAACATTAAATGGAACAGAAATTAAAGATGCAGACGACTTTGCAATGTTTATTTTAGAGAATGCTCATGTAGGATGTGTAGGTGGTGTTTCATTCGGCAGCCCTGAGTGCATCAGATTTTCTTACGCTGCATCGGAAGAAGAACTGAGAGAAGCCATGAGAAGAATCAAAGAATTACTAGAACAATCTAAATAACAATACCATAAAAATGAATTTTTTAAAGAGAATCACAATTGCTACAAGCATTGCAGCAGCAAGTTTTTGCGGCTATGCTCAAGCACAGGACTTCCAATGGAAAGAAGCTACTTCTAATGGATATACCTACAGATACGTAACGAACGACCCTACTGCTGCAAGGTATTATAAATTAAAAAACGGCTTAACAGTCATTTTAAGTCCTACCACTAAAGATCCGAGAATCCAGACTTATATCGCTACTAAAGCGGGAAGTAAAACAGATCCAGCAGACCATACAGGTCTTGCCCATTATCTGGAGCATATGCTTTTTAAAGGAACAGATAAGTTTGGTTCTAAAGACTGGGCAAAAGAAAAGCCGCTTCTGGATCAGATTGATGCTCTTTACGAAAAATACAATCAAACCAAAGACGAAACCAAAAGAAAGGAAATCTATAAAGAAATCGACAAGGTTTCCGGAGAAGCGGCCAAATATGCCATCGCCAACGAATATGACAAAATGATGTCAGGAATGGGTGCTGATGGAACAAATGCATTCACCTCTTTTGAGCAGACTTTTTATACTGAAGATATTCCTTCCAATGTTACCGATAAATTTCTGGCGGTTCAGGCTGAAAGATTCAGACAACCTATTTTAAGACTTTTCCATACTGAGCTGGAAGCTGTATACGAAGAGAAAAACAGAGGATTGGATAATGATTCAAGAAAAGTATATGAAGCCATGTTTGCGGCTATCTTCCCTAATAACAATTATGGAAAACAAACCACAATCGGAACGGTAGAGCATTTAAAAAATCCTTCTTTAAAAGCAATCAGAGAATATTTCAACAATTATTATGTTCCCAATAATATGGGAATCATTATGTCTGGAGATTTCAACCCTGATGAGATGATTGCTAAAATCGATAAGGATTTCTCTTATATGCAGCCTAAAGCCATACCGGCTTATAATGTAGGACAGGAAAAACCTATCACCGCTCCTATAACAAGAGAAGTTTTTGGTCCGAATCCTGAAAACATTACCATAGGGTTCAGATTTCCGGGTGCCACTACAAAAGATGCCCGATTACTGAATCTGATTGGAAGCATGTTAACCAATGGTCAGGCAGGACTTATCGATCTGGATCTGGTAAAAAAACAAAAATTACTGGCCGCTTATGCGTTTCCATATGTCTTAAAAGATTATTCCGTACTTTTCCTACAGGGAAATCCTACGGAAGGTCAATCTTTAGACCAGGTTAAAACCTTATTGCTTCAGGAAATTGACAAACTGAGAAAAGGAGAATTTTCAGACGATCTGATCCAGTCTATCGTGAACAATGAAAGAAAAAATATTATTCAGAACAATGAAAAGTATTCTTCCAGAGCGAGCACGTTAATGGATGAATTCACTTCTGAAATTGATCATAAAGCTTCATTGGAATATGTGGATGAAATATCCAAGCTTACCAAAAAAGATATTATGGACTTTGCTTCAAAATATCTTCAGGATAATAACTATGTTGCAATCTACAAAAGAAAAGGAGAAGATAAAAATATTGTAAAAGTTGATAAGCCAACTATTACTCCGGTTTCTGTAAACCGGGACGACCAATCCCCTTTCCTGAAAAAAATCGACAAAATGCCTGAGAATGCGATTTCTCCAATTTGGCTAAATTTCGATAAAGATATTGCTAAAGGTAAATTAAATGGTGTAGATGTTCTATCTGTAAAAAATACAGATAATGAGCTTTTCAGACTTTATTATTATTTTGATTCAGGAAAATGGAACAACAAAATGCTTCCGTTAGCCGCAGAATACCTTGAGTACCTTGGAACTAAAGATAAATCTTCCGAAGCCATCAGTAAAGAATTTTACAAGTTAGCATCAAGCTTTAGCGTTAGTGCCGGTAATGAAGAAACCTATGTAACACTAGAAGGTTTAAATGAAAACTTCGATAAGACAGCTGCATTATTTGAAGATCTCATTAAAAACTGCCAGGCAGATCAGACAGCTCTGGACTCTTATAAAACAAGATTGAAAAAAGCGAGAGCTAATGCTAAGCAAAATAAAGGAGCGATTATGGCAGGCCTAAGAAGCTATGCACAATATGGACCTCAAAACCCTTTCAATAATGTTTTAAGCGATGCAGAACTGGATGCTTTAAAGGCTGAAGATCTTATTAAGGTACTTCACGACCTATTTACATACAAGCATAAAGTATTGTACTATGGTCCGAAAACAGGAATTGACCTTACCGCTTCGTTAACTCCGGTTCACAAGCTTCCGGCCACTTTAAAAGAGATGCCGAAATCTAAAACATTTGCGCAGATTCCTACTGATAAGAATAAAGTATTGTTTGCACACTACGATATGGTTCAGGCTGAAGTTTTCTGGGTAAGAAACGGAGAGCAGTATAACTCAGCCATCACCCCTACAGTAAGCTTGTTCAATAATTATTTTGGTGGCGGAATGGGATCTATCGTATTCCAGACCATCCGTGAATCTAAAGCTTTAGCCTACTCCACGTATTCTTATTTTTCTCTTCCAAGCAAAAAAGAAGATAAGGATATCATTACAGCATATGTAGGAACTCAGGCAGATAAATTCAATGAGTCCACTACTGCAATGAATGAACTTCTCACTACGCTTCCGCAGTCTCAGCAATTATTTGAAACAGCGAAAAGCGGATTGAAAAAATCTATCGCATCGGAAAGGATTACTCAGGATGGAATTATCTTTACTTACTTGAGAGCTCAAAAGCTTGGTAATTCAACCGATATCAGGAAGAATGTGTACGAGCAGGCTCCTAAATTAGCCTTTACAGACATTAACAACTTCCACAACAAGGAAATGAAAGGTAAAAATTTCACCTATTGTCTGGTGGCATCGCAAGATAAAGTAAACGAAGCCGATATGCAAAAATTAGGCGAGGTTAAGAAGCTCAATTTAAACGAAATATTTGGTTATTAACATAATGAAAAAGCTCTGAAATCAGAGCTTTTTTCTTTCTATCAAATTAAAAACAATTATAGATTTTATTTATCAATATACATTTGTTCGATAGACAAACATTCATATATTTGCATCAGAAAATTTAAATATAAAAACAGAAAATTATGTCTTTAGTAGGAAAAAAATTCCCGAATCTAACAATCGATGCGATGTCTGAAATGGGTGATGATTTAAGAATCAACATTTTTGAGCAAACAACTAAAAACCAAGAGAAAGTGATTTTATTCTGGTATCCAAAAGATTTTACTTTTGTTTGCCCTACAGAGCTTCACGCTTTCCAGGATGCTTTAGGTGAATTCGAAAAAAGAAACACTAAAGTAATCGGAGCTTCATGTGATACTAACGAAGTACACTTTGCATGGTTAAACACTGCAAAAGATAATGGAGGTATTGAAGGTGTAACATACCCACTTTTAGCTGATACTCACAGACAATTAGCAAATATTTTAGGAATTGTAGATCAGGATTTCGATTATGATGATGAAGGAAACGAAAGCTTTACAGGTTCTAATGTAACATACAGAGCAACATACCTTATCGACGAAACAGGAAAAATCTTCCACGAGTCTGTAAATGATATGCCTTTAGGAAGAAATGTAAAAGAGTATTTAAGATTAATTGACGCTTATACTCACGTTCAGAAGCATGGAGAAGTTTGTCCTGCAAACTGGGAAGAAGGAAAAGAAGCGATGAAAGCTGACAGAAATTCTACCGCTGAATATTTAGCTAAGAACTAATAACACAATGTGTTAATTTGAAAATGAGATAATTCGATAATGAATCTCAAGATTCTTTACAATTATCTCGTTTTCATCTATATTATCTCTCAAGCAAAGAAATCATTTCCTTACTAAGTCTCTTTGCTCATTAACACATTCTCAAATTTCCAAATTATAAAATTACCATTATGTATACAGAATTAACTGAAGATACGTTACAAAATATCGTCAATGACAATGAAAAAGTAGTCGTTCAATATGGTGCTACCTGGTGTGGAAACTGCCGAATCATGAAGCCTAAATTCAAAAAATTAGCTTCTGAGAATGAAGGAATTCCATTCTTATATGTAGATGCAGAAAAATTACCAGAGAGCAGAAAGCTGGCTAAAGTAGACAACCTTCCAACCTTTGCCATTTTCAAAAACGGAGCATTGGTTAACCAGGTTCAATCTAACCAGGCTGAGAGCTTAATTAACCTATTTAACGAATTATAATCATGAAGTTACCCGTAATCAGACAGTTTTATCAAAACCAAACTCCTGAAAATCTTGAAAAAACATTGGAGGTTTTAGAAAGCTTCACCGAATTCAGAGGAACAACTGAAGAAGATTTAAACGTAGCAGGAGAATTAATTACCAATATCTGCGGAGCTTTAGAAGTTCACGCCAATGTTCAAAACGGAATGAGCGAAAAAGATGCTTTAAACTCTTTTGCCCAAAAGGTTTTAGGATCTATTGATAAATAGTTTTTAATCATTCAAAGATTAAAAGATTTAAGCATTGACATATTAAAAATCAAATTCTTAAATAAAAAAATCCCGATGTAGCACATCAGGATTTTTTTAGTTTATTGGCTACAAAGTCGCTTACTTCGTATATTTCCCAAGCCATTCAAGCATCATGGCAGGGTTTTCTGAAAAATAGTTATATCCATCAAAACGGCGGGTAGTCCCCTCAATCCAGAAAAGCTCTTTTTCTTCTGATGATAGGTTATTAAAAATAGTCTGCACATCGGAAGGTCTTGTAAGTGTATCATGATGCACCTGAACCATCAAAGTAGGAACAGTGACAGCTTTAGCATGCTCAATGGGCGATAACTCATCCATATGAAATCCGGTTCTCTTTTGAATTTCAAAATCAAAAAGATCCGTTCCTTCTTTCAAATCAATTTTAGCCTCTTCACAAGCTCTTTCTATGAAAGGTCTTGCAGAAACAGGTTGTAATGCCAAAAGACTCTTAATATCTTTAAAATACTCCGGATGTTTATTCATCGCTACCAAAGTAGAATTACAACCAAGACAGACACTGATTAAGCTCTTGATCATATTCTTTGTGCCAGCCCTTGAGTTTATATAATTTAAAGAACCTATAACATCTCTGTATTCTAATAAACCAATCCCTACCATTCTTCCATTCCCATCATCACTGTTTCCATGATTTCTCAGATCATACGCCAGCACATTATAGCCGGCATCATGTAAGGCTTTATATTGAGGAATAAAATTCACTTCAAAACCTCCAAAATTTTTCCACGGCTCCAAATGCCCCGGATAGCCATATCGATTGCCCGGCATAAAGTGATTACAGATAACAAGCTTATCCGAATCTGCCGGAATAAACCAACCTTCCAGAGAAACACCGTCCATTGAAGGGAAAAATACATCTTCATACTCAAGCCCATATTCATCTGGCCTTCTAAACACTGGGGTTCTGTAGGATTTTGCAAAAAAATCAGCCAACCCTCTAATTACTTCTTCTGATTGTTTGTCCATAATATAATTGTTTATGTTCTAACAAAATTATCCTATTCCATTTTTAGAAAAATATCCGAAAAGGAAAAAAAAGTATCCAATTCAAATATTATTTTGTTTGAATTTAAAAGGACTTTGATTTGTATGTGATTTAAAGAATTTTGAAAAATTATTTGAATATTCAAACCCTAATGAAAAAGCGACTTCAGAAATATTCATATCCGTATTCTTGATCATTATTTTAGCCTCGGATATTAATTTTTCATGGATATGCTCAGTGGTTGTCTTTCCTGTAAGTTCTTTCACTGCATAGTTCAGATAGTTTACATGTACAGATAGTAATGTAGCAAAATCTGATGGTTTTCTAAATAACAATGGGTGATCTACCGTGACAGGAAACTGATTCCCTAAATGCTCAATAAAGATACTGACCACTTTCTCGCTGGAAGCTTTTGTCGTTTGGGTAGTAGTATCTGATTGAAGCTTTTGAGCTTCATGCATTATAATATCCACATAACTTCGTAAAACATTATAATCCGTTGATTCTTTATTATCAGATTCATATAGCATTCTTTCAAACAGATCCAGTATAAAAGGAATTTGATTATCATTTAAAAAGAATACAGGTTCTGCTCCCAGTCTGAATAACGGTGAGTTTTGAAGACGTTTGTTCCCTCCCAAAAATTCATTGGTAAATCTGCAGAAATACCCAGTCTGCTCTTTGGAGACCATCTCCCACTGATATGGCACAATTGGATTGGTAAATAGTAATGCCGTTTTATCAATATGAATCCATTCATCTCCATAGTAAAGATAACTTTCAGGGTGAACAATACATATCTTATAAAAAAAACGGATGTCACAAGGCACCGGATCCTCAAGATAACTTTTAAGATCAAAGACCTGAAACTGGTTTGCCTGCAATGGATTATTTAATCCATTGCTTTCATCAGAGTAAATCATAAGGATATATTAACGAACTGTTGTTACTTCTAAAGTAGGAATTTATAAGTAACTAAGCAATATTCATTTAAATCAAAAGTAAATAACGGACTCCCTCCTACTTTGACAAAATAGTCATCAATCCTTCTGCTTAACAATAAAAACCGTCCCGGCCGGATCAGTAATCCAATGCATATTATCGGGAATTTTTTCAAATTCATCACAAGTCTCCACCTCGTTATTTTTAAGATAAGATACTGCAGATTCCACATTAGGAACATTTAATTCCAGCCAGGTCTCAGAATGAGTGTAATTATCTACACAATCAAGCCACATGGTATTTCCTCCAAACTTCACCTCATGAGTTCGTGAAACTGTTGGATTATCAATAGGTTTTTCTTCAACCTCCAGTTTTAGAATATCTTTATAAAAAGATACGGTCTGCTCATACTTGTGTTTAGGAATCTTTATTGCAATATTAATTCCTCCTTCAAATTTTGTTTCCATGGTTCAATTTTTTTGTTACATAATATCTAAGAGTCCGTTTACATTCTATTGAATAGAATGTAAACAGCAGATAATTTAATCATATTTTCGGATATCTTGATCTTATATTAGAAAAAATAAATAATTTAAAACTCTGATTTTAAACCTATTATTTAATATCAGATTCAATTGATCCTACCATTGTGTCGCAAAAGAAGAAGAAAATATCATTATTCAACTAAAAATAGAACCCATTATCAAGCTCTTACTTTAGATTAAAATCTCCTTCAATCTAAAACAATCTTTAATTTGGCTGGTTTTTTCGCTTACGCGATTAATTATTTTTCACCATAAAGGCAAATAAAAAAATAATTTAAACTCATTAAATGAATATTATATATTTTTTTGATTTTAATTATTTTTTAATATATTTAATATTGATTTATTGTTTTTGTAGTGAATTTAATTTAATTAATGAAAAATTATTATTAATTTCACAAAATCAAACAACAAATCATTATGAAAAGAACATTATTCGCTTTGTTGGCTGTATTTACTATTACAGCCTGCAACAACAATGACAACCTTACCGCCTCTCAAGACCAGGGGGTAAACAAGTCTGAAAACAACGCAAATGCACGTAGTAAGCTGTGCGCTTCCGAGGAGATTCGAAAGGAAGCTTTAAAAAACAATCCAACCCTTCGGGCCAGGTACAACGAAATAGAGCAACAGGCTGCGAGATACATCAATAACCTTAAACAAGGAAAAGTACTCCCCGATGGTTCTCTGGAAATTCCTGTAGTCGTTAACTTAATCTACGCTACTTCAGCAGATAATTTATCAGACTCCCAGATTCAGGATCAGATAGACGTCCTCAACGAGGATTTATCGGCTACTAACTCAGACGTTTCAAAAATTCCAGCCGAATTCAAGCCTGTTGCTGCAGGAGATACGAAGGTGAGATTCCGATTAAGTAAAATCAACAGAAGATTCAACCCCCAACTCAATTGGGATCCTTTCACCAATTCTATGAAACGATCATCTACAGGAGGAATTGACGCCACAGATCCTACCAAAAATCTTAACTTTTGGATTGTCAACAGGATGAGTGCCCTGATCTTCAATGTTCAGGGGTTTGCCACCTTCCCTGAATCAGCAGGACAATGGGATGATGGAATCGTAGTCATTGCCGGGCGTGTTGGAAAAACACAGGACAGAGGCTTTGGAAGAGTAACAACTCATGAAGTAGGGCATTATCTCAACCTTAGACACATCTGGGGAGACGCCAATTGTGGTGATGACTTCTGTGATGATACCCCTACCCAACCTTCTTCTAATAGTGGAAAACCCAATTATCCACTTTATGGTACCTGTGGTGGCGTACAACGTTCTTTGATGTTTATGAATTACATGGATTATGTAGATGGCGACGCTATGTACATGTTCTCCAGCGATCAAAATCAAAGAATACAAGCTACTGTTTCATCTAACGGCCCGAGAGCGAGCTTAAGATAAAAAAATGAGTCTTTCATCTTCTGAAAGACTCATTAATTTCAAACACCTTTTTTACTAAAACATCTATAATTATGAAAAAAATATTGATTCTTTTATCCGCAGTATTAAGCTTTACTGCCTGTACTAATAATGAGAACCTAAGCAATAGCAATAATGACTCTCCCGATCTTCGTTCCTCCAATACCAATGCTACCGGTAGACACTGTCCTTCAGAAGATATTCGAAAGGAAGCCTTAAAAAATAATCAGGTTCTCAGAGCTCGTTTCGTTGAAAACGAGCGTCAAGCTGAAGAATTCTCTCAGGCTATAAAACTTGGAAAAGTATTACCCGACGGATCTGTAGAAGTCCCTGTAGTGTTCAATATTATATACTCTTTAAATACAGACGCTGAAAATCTTTCCGAAAGTCGTTTACAAGAACAAATAGACGTGCTCAACCAAGACTATTCAGCTACCAATCCGGATGTCTCTAAAATTCCTGCAGAATTCAAAACAGTAGCTGCAAACGACACGAAAGTTCGCTTCAAATTAGCCAAAATAGTTCGTAAATTTTCTCCTATTCTGGTATGGGCACCAACAGGAGATTTAATGAAACGATCAATTACTGGTGGAATTGATGCCACAGACCCGTCTAAAAATCTTAACTTCTGGGCAGTAAGAAATATGGGATCAGTCCTGGGATATGCAACTTTTCCAGAATCAGCAGGACAATGGAACGACGGTATTGTTGTTACTTCAAAATACATAGGAAAAGCAGGAGCTACGGATCCTTTCAATTTAGGGAGGACCGCTACCCATGAAGTAGGACATTATCTCAACCTTAGACACATCTGGGGAGACGCCAATTGTGGTGATGACTTCTGTGATGATACCCCTACCCAGCCTTCCTCTAATAGTGGAAAACCTAATTATCCACTTTATGGCACATGCGGTGGCGTACAACGCTCTTTGATGTTTATGAACTATATGGACTATGTGGATGATGCTGCCATGTTCATGTTCTCTAATCATCAAAAAGAAAGAATGCAGGCTGTTGTTGCTCCTAACGGCCCCAGAGTCGGTTTAAGATAATAATTCATTGAATAAAAAAGAGGCTGCCCAAAAGGGCAGCCTCTTTTTATATCTTTATTTAGCCTTTATTAGCTTCTTCTGCTCATCAAGATGCTCAGGATATACCAGAACAAAAGCATAATTGAAGCAAAAAGTTGAAGAGCAGCTCCTACATACTGATCTGTAGCATAAGAATCTTTAAGCTTACTCGTTTGGTACAAAATTGTTGCTGAAGCTAAAATAACCATTCCAACAGAAAACCAAAGCCCCAGATTAAATCCGAAGATCATTCCTGCTACGATCAATCCGATGGCAATAAAACCTCCGATTACAATAATATTTCTTAAAAATGAAAAATCCCTTTTGGAAGTAAATGCAACCGCTGAAATACCTGCAAACATTGCCACCGTTAACATAGCTGCCTGAAAAATAACTTTAGGTCCTGAATAAGCCATGGCGATATAAATAAGCGGCAGGAAAATAACAGCCTCAAGTACTACATAAAACCCAAGCCCTAAGTATTGTGTTGATTTACTTTGTGATAAAGACCATTTTGAAGCCAATATGGAAGCCATCCAGAATACCCCGATAATCAGCAACCAAATATACCTTTGTGCAAACATCATAGAAATCAATTCAGCAGGTACTGTTTTCAATAAAATAGTTTCAACACCGATAAAAGCAAGGATTGATAAGGCAACATGTATATACGTCTTCTTATAAAACTCTGCTTTTTCTACATCCGTGGACTGGGCCACGATAATATCTTTAATCATAGTTTATATTTTTTATCTAAATATATTAAAATTATTCGTCTTTCTGGGAAGGTTTAATCCCAATAATTTTTCCGTTCTCCTCAAACAGAACTGTAATGATATTTTTAGGAAGTGAAGCTTTATCATCAGAATAACGGTACTGAATCATCGGATACTTCTCTCCGTCTATCAGGGTCTGACTTCCTGTTTGAAACACTTCCATCTTATGATCAAGCCGAATACTGTCTGACAGTTTTTTAAGAACGCGATCAGTCACTACTACTTTCACTTTATCGGAAAGCAATGCATCGAAAATGTTACGATCTGAAGAAGATTTTAATGCGTTGATAAAAGCAGAAAACCTGTCATTATAAAGTGCTATCTTTTCTTTATTGATCTCTGATAATGATTCTTTTTTCTTTGGAATATCAACCTGTGCGTCCATTACCTTTTGGGAAAAACAGAATTGAGCCATGAGGATCGTTCCTGCTAAAAATATCTTTTTCATATCACGGAATTTGGTGATCCTAAAACTACACTATTTCCAGGAATTTCATTGTATCTACATTATCCGCATAGGTATCTAACCCCGGATTCTGCGCTTCTCCAAAAGGAATAGAATCCAATCCCAACTCATTTTTAGCCACTACACATTGTATATTTTCTTCATTCTCGCTGATGAATTTTTTAACATCATCTAAAGAAGAATATCTGCTAAAATTAATTACTGAAAGCGGACTAAACAATTTATCATCTTCTTTCAGCATAACAAAATTATTATCCCAGAATTTATCCTGATTCAAGAGGTAAACCGCTCTGTTGTAATCATAATTATTGGCATATTTATTATGATTGATGATATCCTTGAACCCGATAAAGCTTTCAAAAAGCTTGTCGATTAAGAAATCTTCAGGAATAAAAATCCTGGTAACATTCCTGCAGCCTAGTCCGAAATACTGAAAAATATCGTGCGCAAGAAGCTCCAGCTCTTGTTCAGTCTCATTGCCTTTCAAAACCGCAACCGAAGTCCTGTTCTTACGGATAATATTCAGATGATTTTTAAAATAATACTCTAAATATCTTGCCGTATTATTACTTCCGGTTGCAATTACAGCATCAAAATTCTCCAGTCTTTCAACAAATTCATATTCAATTGGATCGACTGAAAATTCGTTCCACTTTTTCAGTAAAAACGGCACCATATATTTGTCTTTTGATGACAGCTTGATCACCGGTATATGATTACTTAAAACAACAGAGATCACGTCATGCCATCCCACTAACGGGATATTTCCTGCTAAAATCAGTCCTACTCTTTTGGAAGTTTTTGAAGGCGAATAGTCTTTAAGCCAATTCTTTAAACTTTTCTCCGTCATTAAATCTGCCCATTGTTTTAAAGCAAATTTCTGATTATCAATAGTAAACCAAGGGTTCTCTATTTCAGACTTCTTTAATAATACTTCGAATTCAACATCAGCATCATTAAATTCTTCAGGTTTTTTTGCTAAAAACGCTTGTATATAATCACTTAATTTAATAAGTCCTAAAACTTTATTTTCGATATTCATAATTACTGTAAAATTGGGGAATATTTTGTAATTTTGTGCAAATTTAAAAAAAATTAGCGATGGCTATTAAAATAACTGATGAATGCATCAATTGCGGAGCTTGCGAACCAGAGTGTCCCAATAATGCAATATATGAAGGAGCCGTAGACTGGAAAGCTTCCGAAGGTACTGAATTAAAAGGTACTGTAACATTACCATCAGGATTAACAGTAGATGCAGATGCACCTCAGGAACCTGTGAGTGATGATGTTTATTTTATCGTTACTGATAAATGTACAGAGTGTAAAGGATTTCATGAAGAGCCACAATGTGCTGCGGTTTGTCCTGTAGACTGCTGCGTTCCGGATGAAGATCATGTAGAATCGGAAGAAGCCTTACTAAACAAAAAAGCGTTCTTACACGGTGAATAAAAAACGCCGTCTCATCAATTATGAGACGGTTTTTTTAACGATAATTTTGAAGAATCTATATAAATATTAAAGTGAAACCACAGGTCCGGAAGGCCCTGTAACAACCAAAAAAATAAAAATATGAGCAAAAAGCACAATTTCAGCGCAGGGCCATGTATTTTACCGGAAGAAGTATTTCAAAAATCAGCAGAAGCGATTCTTGATTTTAATGGCATCGGATTATCAATCCTTGAAATTTCTCACCGAAGCAAAGATTTTGTTGCCGTGATGGATGAGGCTCGTGCCATAGTAAAAAGGCTGATGAATCTTGGTGATGATTATGAAGTATTATATTTAGGAGGTGGTGCTAGTTTACAGTTTGCAATGGTTCCGTATAACTTAATGAAAGTAGGCGGTAAAGCGGCTTATCTGGATACAGGAACATGGGCAGCCGGAGCTATTAAAGAAGCTAGGAAAGTAGGAACAGTAGACGTTGTCGGTTCTTCAAAAGACGATAATTATTCGTATATTCCAAAAGATTACACTGTTTCTTCAGAATATGACTATTTCCACTGTACGTCCAACAATACCATTTATGGTACTCAGATGAAGTCATTCCCGGAAGTAGACACCCTGATGGTTTGTGATATGAGCTCTGATATTTTTTCAAGACAGCTTGATTTTTCTAAATTTGATTTAATTTACGCAGGAGCTCAGAAAAATATGGGACCTGCAGGAGTAACACTGGTTGTGATCAAAAAAGATATCCTGGGTAAAACCGGAAGAGAAAATATGCCGTCTTATTTTGATTATGAACAGCACATCAATAAAGAATCCATGTACAATACCCCACCGGTTTTTCCTGTATATGCTTCTTTACTGACACTTCAATACCTTGAAAAGAATGGTGGGATCGCAGCTGCAGAAAAAAGAAATGAAGCCAAAGCGGCCCTACTTTATAATGAAATAGACAGCAATCCCTTATTTGAAACGTTTTGTGTAAAAGAAGATCGCTCATTGATGAATGTTTCTTTCAAATTGCTGGATGACTCTAAAAAAGAAGCATTCGATAGCGCATGGAAAGCAGCCGGAATTAATGGACTGAATGGACATAGAAGTTTAGGAGGTTACAGAGCAAGCTTATACAATGCATTGCCTATTGAAAGTGTTCAGGTTTTAGTTGATGTTATGAAATCAATAAAATAACTTAAATTAGAAGTCTGAAAAAAATATAAGATTAAAAGACTCAAGAAATCAGATATCAGATCAGCAAAATCTAACTTCTCATTTCTTGTATCCAACATCTAAATAGAAGAAAATATGAAAGTCTTAGCTAACGATGGAATTTCCAAAGCTGGAGAATTAGCCTTAAAAGAAGCTGGAATTGAGGTTCTTGACAACAGAGTTGCCCAGGATCATGTGATCAATTTCATTAACGAGAATAATGTTGATGTTCTTCTAGTAAGAAGTGCCACTAAAGTAAAAAAAGACATCATCGATGCATGCCCAGGTCTTCAGATTATTGGAAGAGGCGGTATCGGAATGGATAATATTGACGTCGATTATGCCAAAAGCAAAGGAATACAAGTAATCAATACCCCAACAGCTTCTTCAAAATCCGTAGCTGAACTGGTGTTTGCTCATTTCTTTTCATTAGCACGATTCTTACACGAATCCAACAGGCTGATGCCTTTAGAAGGAGAAACTCACTTCAATGCTATGAAAAAATCTTTCAGTAATGCCTATGAACTTTCAGGAAAAACATTGGGAGTTATCGGCTTTGGAAGCATCGGTCAGGAAGTTGTGAAGATGGGAATTGCATTAGGAATGAAGGTTAAAGTTTTAACCCGAAAATCTAAAACCAAAACACTTTCCTTATCCTTTTTCGACGGCCAGTCAGTGAGTTTTGAAATTAAATCGACCAACGATTCGGATGCTTTCTATAAAGACACTGATTTTATCAGTATCAATACTCCTAAAACGAATGAATACATTATAGATACCGAACAGTTTGAAAAAATGAAAGACGGTGTTTATATTGTTAATACTGCAAGAGGTGGTGTGATTAATGAAGTTTCACTACTCGATTTTATTGAATCCGGCAAGGTAGCAGGAGCGGCATTAGACGTTTTTGAAAATGAACCTACCCCGGAACTGGTTTTACTTATGAATCCATCATTGTCCCTTTCTCCTCATGTGGGAGGTAATACAGTCGATGCTCAGGAAAAAATCGGAGTTGAACTTGCAGAACAAATTATTAAGCTACAAAAAGAAACCATAAAATAAATATGCCTGTTTTTAAACCATTTCGCGGAATACGACCTCATAAAGACTTTGAGCAGATTTTCCCAACTCATCCATTAGATAATTTCACACAAGAAGAGATTACTGAAAAAGCTCAGGTTGAAAATACTTACATCAATATGATTAAACCCTATGTTGTAAGTAAATCTAAAGATATTGACCGGAATCTAAGAAAAATCCGTTCTACTTTTGAAGAATTGATGGATGAGAAAAAACTTGTTCAGGACAGTTCGGCATACTATCTTTATGAGCAGATCTATCCCAATAAACAGGTTTTCAGAGGACTACTAGGCTTAACCAGCCTTGAAGACTTCTGGAATGGAAAAATAAAACGACACGAAAGTACGATTCCTCAGAAAAAAGAAAAACTGGCCCATTACCTAGAAAAAGTAAATCTACAGGCTGAACCGGTATTGCTTACCTACCCTGCCAACTCCAAAGTGGAACTACTGATGAACCACGAAGAGAAAAATGTTCCTATTTTCAATCATATAGATTCAAAAGGAATCAGACATAAAATCTGGAGAATAGATAACCGTCTTAAATTACAGCAGTTTAAAGAAGTTATCGAACAAATTGATGCATTCTACATCGCTGACGGACACCATCGAATTGGTTCTACAGCACTAAACGCCAAACATCATAAAGATAAAAATAAAAGACATAACGGAACCGAAGCCTATAATTTCGTTTACAGTTTTATTGTTTCCAATCAATCCATTAAAATTCACGATTACAACAGAATCGTAAGTGATATTAATGATTTATCGGTTGAAAATTTCTTACAGCAGCTAGATGAATATTTCCTAATCCATGAGAAAGAAGCAACTCCATACTACCCTTCTCAGAAGTTTCACATTTCAATGTATCTGGATGGTAAGTTCTATTCATTACACGTAAAACATGATCTTCGTTCCCAGGAGATGTCATTGGATAATCTGGATCACCACCTTTTAGATAAGTATATTTTTAAAAATATACTTAAAATTGAAGATCCTGACAGTTCTGATAAAATCTCTTATGTAAAAGGAACTTCTACCCTTGAAGGCATCAGTATTTTAAAAGAAAAGATAGACAATGGTGAAGGAAGAGTCGGATTTGGAATTTACCCTGTAAGTTTTAATGATATGATTAAAATTTCAGATCTTAAACTAAGTATGCCACCGAAATGTACATTTATAGAACCTAAATTGGTTACGGCACTGTTAATGTACGATATGAAACCTTAAATTATTCCTAATTTTTCCCTACTTTTATACACGGAAAAGAAAAGGTAATTAAAAAAATGAAAAAGATATTCATTATCATACTTCCACTCTTTTTGAGTGGATTTTTATTTTCTCAAAAAAAAATTCAAAAAAAGCCTCAGAAAAAATTAACCACAGCTAAATTCAACTATCAGGACGAGTTTAAAAAAATCTCTGATGAAGTATTGGCTAATGGTACAGCATACGAAAACCTCGAAGAATTAACGAAAGGCATAGGATCCAGGTTCAGTGCTACGTCAGGCTATGCAAAAGCAACAGAATGGGCCGAAAAAAAACTTAAAGAAGCCGGCGCAGAGAATATATGGAAGCAGGAAGTTAAAGTTCCAATCTGGATCAGAGGCAGAGAGTCTTTACAAATTAAAACCGGTAATGGAGAATGGAAGAACATCAGAATGTTATCCTTTGGAAATTCTCAGGGTACCGGAGGTAAAGACCTTACAGCTGACATTTTATTGGTAGCTGATATTCCTGAGCTCAACTCCCTGACCTCTTCACAGGTAAAAGATAAAATTATCTTTGTGAACGCTCCCATCGATCAGAAAATCATCAATACGGTAGATTCCTATCTGATCTCAGCAAAATCAAAACTATTATCTGCCTCCGTAATCGGAAAAAAAGGAGCAAAAGGTTTAATTGTAAGATCATTAACTACCGCTTCTGATGATATTCCGCATGCAAAAATGATTTATTATGAGCCGGATGATAAAGTGAAGATACCAGCAGTAACCATCGGTGCCAAATCTGCAAATGAGCTGGAAAAGCTTTTGAAAAAACAGACCGTAAAAGCAAAACTGAATATGGCTGCTGAATCAAAAGGAGAAACTGTTAATCATAATATCATTGGAGAAATTCCGGGTAATAAAGATTCCAAAGTTATTGTTCTCGGAGCACAGCTCGATTCCTGGGATTTTGCTGAAGGTGCTCATGATGATGGTTCCGGAGTGGCTCAGTGCCTTGAAGTATTGAGAACCATTAAAGCCTTAGACATCAATAACAACCATACCATAAGAGTCGTATTATATGCTAACAGTGAAAACGGAGGCCAGGGCAGAGAAACTTATGCTGCTTATGTCAAAAAGAAAGAGGAAAAACACATTTTTGCTCTTGGGACAGATTCTGGAGGATATTCCCCAAGAGGATTTTCTTTAGATATGGCTCCCCAAAGAAGAAGACTCATTTTCGAATGGAAAAACTATTTTCTGCCTTATGGAGTATATGATTTTGACCAAACATATGCCATACAGGATATTTCCCCTCTGAAAAAACTTGATATTCCTTTGGCCGAGCTGGTTGTGGATACCCAACGATATTTCGACTATCACCACTCTACTGAAGATACTTTCGATAAGGTTAATAAAAGAGAACTTTTACTGGGTGCAGTTGCTATGACACAAATGATTTTTATGATTGATAAAAATTGGTAATATGATAAAAATTGTAGGCATTTCATTAATGCTTCTTGGCATGACATTATCGGGTCAGACTCAAGATGACTCTATCCAGTTCAGTAAAATTTCTGCAGAGATACTGAATCATGGAAAAGGATATACAGAATTACATGACCTTACAAAAAACATAGGAAATCGTCTAAGCGGTTCTGAAGCTTACGAAAAGTCTGTACAATGGGCTGCTCAGAAACTCCGCGATGCAGGAGCCGATAAAGTCTGGCTTCAGGAAGTCATAATTCCCGTCTGGGAAAGAGGAAAAGAATCTTTAAGAATCAAAACCGATACTGGAAAAACAAAAAGCTTAAAAATGCTTTCGCTTGGGAATTCTGAAGGAACAGGAGGAAAAGACGTCAGCGGGGAAATCATCATGGTAAAATCATTGGAAGAATATGACCGGCTTCCGGCTGAAAAAATAAAAGATAAAATTATTTTTTTTAACCATCCTTTTGATCAAAGTCCTGTACAAACTTTTATTGCTTACAGGGATGCAGGTGCTTACAGGCGTACTGCCGCAGCACTGACAGCAAAAAAAGGAGGAAAATTTGCGATCATCCGGTCATTATCATCCGGCCAGGATGATGTCCCCCATACCGGAAATATGAAATATGAGGACAACCTTGAAAAAGTTCCCGCTATTTGTATAGGAAATACAACCGCTGATGAACTGGAACAACTTTTAAAAACTCAAAAAGTAATCGCAACACTCAATTCCAATTGTGGGATGAAAGGTGAGAAGCTTTCTCATTCCGTAATTGGAGAAATCACCGGCAAAAAAGATAAAGATGTAATTGTTGTAGGTGGTCACCTGGATTCCTGGGATGTGGGCGAAGGTGCCCATGATGATGGTGCAGGAATTGTCCAGAGTATTGAAGTGCTGAGAACCTTTAAGAAATTAGGTATCCAGAACAACCATACTATACGAGCCGTTTGTTTTGCTAATGAGGAGAATGGAACCAAAGGCGGAAAGCAATATGGAAAAACGGCTAAAGAAACCCATGAAAAACATATTTTTGCGATAGAGTCTGATGCGGGAGGTTTCTCTCCAAGAGGAATTTCATTGGAAATGGATGATGAGAAAAGAAAACAGATTCAAAGCTGGATAAAACTATTTCTTCCTTACGGAATATATAATTTTGAAGGCAAATACTCAGGGTCGGATATCGCTCCGCTTCATGAAATGGGGGTTCCTACTGCAGAGCTGGTTCCCGATCCGCAGCGCTATTTTGACATCCATCACACAGAAGAAGATACCTTCGAAAAAGTAAACCGCAGAGAATTACTTCTGGGTTCTGCTGTTATGACACAACTTATTTATATGATTGATAAAAACTGGTAATATGAAAAAGCTATTAGGAACTTCATTATTGCTTCTCAGCATGACTTTTTTTGGTCAGGCAAAAGAAGATTCAATACAGTTCAGTAAAATTTCTACGGAAATTCTTAACCATGGTAAAGGGTACACCGAATTACGGGAACTAACAAAAAGTATCGGACACCGACTAAGCGGTTCGGAAGCGTACGAAAAATCTGTTCAATGGGCCGCACAGAAACTACGTGATGCCGGAGCTGATAAAGTATGGCTTCAGGACGTTATGATCCCGGTCTGGGAACGAGGTAAGGAATCACTGCAGATTAAAACATCTAACGGAAAATGGATGAATCTGAAAATGCTCTCGTTAGGAAACTCTGAAGGCACTGGAGGAAAAGACATATCCGGAGAAATCATTATGGTGAAATCAATGGAAGAATATGAAAAACTTCCGGCTGAAAAAGTTAAAGACAAGATTGTATTTTTCAACTATCCTTTTAGTCAGACTTTTATTGAAACGTTCAGAGGATATGGTGATGCTGCTAAATACAGGGTTACTGCAGCCTCTTTAACTGCCAAAAAAGGAGGTAAGTTTGCGATCATTCGTTCATTATCTTCTGCCTTTGACGATGCCCCTCACACAGGAGCCATGCGCTACGAAGACAAGGTTAATAAAATACCGGCCGTGGCTGTAGGAAATACCACAGCTGATGAATTGGAAAACCTGCTTAAAACTCAAAAAGTTACGGCAAAACTGAATTCCAATTGTGGTATGAAAGGTGAAAAACTTTCCCATTCTGTTATTGGAGAGATTACCGGCAAAAAGGATAAAGACGTCATTGTTGTTGGCGGCCATCTGGACTCCTGGGATGTTGGAGAAGGCGCCCATGATGATGGAGCCGGAATTGTACAAAGCATTGAAGTACTGAGAACATTCAAAAAGCTGGGAATTCATAATAACCATACAATCAGAGTAGTCTGCTTTGCCAATGAAGAAAACGGGTTAAAAGGCGGTCTGCAATACGGAAAAACGGCTAAAGAAAAGAATGAAAAGCATCTGTTTGCCATAGAATCAGATGCGGGAGGTTTCTCTCCAAGAGGAATTTCATTGGAAATGGACAATGCAAAAAGAAATCAGATCAAAAGCTGGACAAGTCTGTTCACTCCTTATGGAGTATATAACTTTGATGGAAAATATTCCGGAGCGGATATTTCTCCCCTTCACGATTTAGGGGTTCCTACAGCAGAACTTGTTCCGGATTCTCAAAGGTATTTTGATATTCATCATACCGATGAGGATACCTTTGAAAAGGTAAACCGGAGAGAGCTTCTTCTCGGTGCCGTAGCCATGACCCAGATCATTTATATGATTGATAAGAACTGGTAAGATAATCTATGAGGCTGTCTCAAAAGGACAGTCTCTTTTTAGTATTTCATTGAAAAAAGATTTCGATATTTTGAATAAAAAAAATATCTTGGAAAAAAGAAGATATAAGTCAAAAAAGCAGTCTGTTTTAGGCTGCTTTTGACATTTTCTTTAGATTGTGGGCAATTGCGAGTATGCCGATTTCTACCTCGACTTTATTTTTTCCCCGAAGCATGAATCGTTTAAAATTTTTGTTGTGTTTGAGCTCTGCAAAAACAGGTTCAACATCATGGCATCTTTGTTTTCTGAGTTTGATGCCCTTGCTGGTATTAAGAAGTTTGAAAACCTTTTCTCTGATTTTTGCCAATTTAGGATTGTTTTGTGAAGTGGTTATTTGTCCCGATTTCTGATCTTTTCTGAAGTAATTATATTTAACATAAGCTTTTATTTTCTTAGATTTTAACAAGTTGTAATTTTCTTCTGAGCCATAACCAGCATCAGCAACAAGCTCTTTGGGAGCTTTATGATAGCTTTCTTCAAAACCCAGTAAATGAGTCGCTAATGTTTTGGTGTCTGTTGGGTTGGGATGAATTGAATAATGTAAAATGAATTGTCTATGGGTAGAAATTTGTAGATTGTAAGCGGGTTTTAGTTGTCCGTTTCGCATATGATCCTCCTTCATTCGCATAAAAGTAGCGTCTGTATCGGTTTTGGAATAGGAATTTCTATCTTCTAATAATTCTTGCTGTTTTTTATATTTCTCTAAATTATCTGCCCAGTTTTTCTTAGCATAATTCAGTTTCTGACGAACTTTTGAAGCTACTTTTTTATCTTTCAAAACTTCATTGATCTTTTCGATGGTTTGAGTTACTTTTTCAGAATCTACTTCTTTAAAATCAATACTTTCTGTATTTTCAAGCTCGTCTTTGGCAACTGTTTCTGCATAGTTCCAAAGCTCTTCTAATTGCTCTGCAATCCTTTCTTTGTGTTTTTTGACAGCTCTTCCCCAAACAAAAGTATAGCGATTGGCATTGGCTTCTATCTTGGTGCCATCTACAAAAGTGGTTTTCAGACTTACCAAACCTTCCTTTTCCAAAAGAAGAACAATTTGTGTGAAAATAGCTTTAATCTCACCTTTCAATCGTTCACTACGGAACCTGTTTAAGGTGTTATGATCGGGACGGCTCATTGCAGAGAGCCACATAAAATGGATGTTTTCTTTCAAGGCCTGCTCCATTTTGCGGCTTGAATAGATATTGCTTAAATAGCCATAAATCAAAACTTTCAAAAGCATTTTCGGGTGGTAGCAAGATGTTCCGCCAGGTTTGTAGGTTTTAATTAAGCTTTTGATATCCAAGCCATCAATAATGTTTGAAACAATTTTCACAGGATGTCGCTCATCAATCAACTCCGATAAATTGGGAGGAAAAAGCAGATTTTCTTTGGGGGTGTAATCTTTAAAGACTACTTTTGACGTACTTAACACAATGCAAATTAATCAATTTGCAACTATTAGGAAAGCGAAAGCTTTCCTTTTTGCATAAAAAAGGCTATCTCTTTTGAGACAGCCTCTTTTTATGGTATTTCATAAAAATAATAGGTTAATTAATAGTGTAAAATCTTAGTTGAGATTCTTCACTTCGCTCCTGAACTACATTCGCAGACTTATCGTCTGTGTTCTGAAACCGAAGGTTAGACGTAGTCAATGACAAAGATTTAGCTTATTTCCAGCACTGTCATTCCGATGAAAGAAGAATCTAAAATTATAATTCTAAATTATTTCAGGTATTCGTTTTTATCCAATCTGAAAGCCATTATATTTCCGGCTCGTTTTACTTTTACTTCAATCGTTTTATACTCCCTTTCTACCCTATTAACCATATAATGACAGGCTGATTTATTATTCAGGTGATCCAGATCTACATCATTAATGCTTATAATAGAATCTCCGATCTCAAGAGGAAGACTTCCTCCTTTAAACACAAATGCCACCATAGGTTTTGCATTAATAAACCGATACCCAAAACCAAATGATTCCAGTTTGGAAGGATCATTTGAAAGGCGCTTCATATAGATTTTTTTATTCTGCCAATCCATTACAAACTGATGATTTTTCAGAAAGGTATTACCTATCAGATTCGAACTTCCGGTCATAACAATTTCATCTGAAAAGCTTTTATTTCCCAAATTCAGTTCATTAATTCTAAAAATATACCCCGATATTGGCTTCCCTCCTCCGAATGCCCCAACAGAAGTAGATCCAAAGGTTTCTACAGCCTGCTTTACTTTCTCAGCATCATATTCACTCTCCAGAATATTAAGCCTTCCTGTAAAACCTGTATCGAAAGTAAATTTGATATTCTTATCCAAAATTTTAGCTTCTACAAAAGGGGTCTTCTGTACTTGAGGATCAAACGGAATAACCGTTTCGTAATCATCGATCTTAAAATTTGATAAATCTCTAGTAGCTTCCAGAGAGTTTGCTGAATAATTGACTCTCCAAAACAACTTTGCCATCTGATTGGCTCCAAGAATTCCATCAATATTAAAACAGCCCAACTCTGAACTGTTTAAGTCCATCACCACTACTCCAATATTTTTAAATACAATTCCATCTACAAGCATTTCCGGTAATTGTGTAAAAATATGTTCCTGTTTATTTTTTTGAGAATCTTTTACTTTACTTGTATATTTTTTCTTTAAATGAAGTTCGTTGTATACTGCATGAGAAATAACAGTAGGCGCGCCTGAGTCAAATAAAAAATTATATTGTGTTCCGTTGATCGTTACTTTTACAAATGGAAGCTCATTCACATAATTTAAATTAATCTTTTCGACAGAATTGACAAGTTCCGCTTCACCTGTTTCAAAGAAACGTCTTCCCTGTGCAGAAGCAATGATTAAGAATAATAAAAATACCAGGGATGAAATCTTCTTCATGAATTTATTTTGAGCTAAAATAGGAATTTTTAAGATGGAGTGAGAATAAATAACTTATCCCCAATCGTATTAACCAGTTATAAATCTATTACGTTAGCTTTCCAGTTTTGAAAACAATACTACATAATATGTCTTTAAATTCATTTTATTCGGTATACTCAATAAAAAGATCCACTTCTATCGAGGTGGATCTTTTATTTTTTAAAAACAATTTGTTTTATATTTTTTCGAGAATTGCAGCTGGAAGTACTTCTTTCAATTGAGACTGGTCTGCATTTTCTAACGGAATTATACTCCAGTCATTTCCGTCTTTTGAAATCATAACGGCCTTCATCGGGCTTTTAATGGCATAATAATCTCCATTCTTAACGTACATTACGTTTTCCCTTCCATAAGTATTAACCAATTGCTCTTTTACCATGCTTCTGGTTTCTTCATTACTATGAATGGTATTCCATGCAATTGAAAACTTCATCGTAAGCATATAGTCTGTTATTGAGAAGTATTCGTGATCAATTAATTCAGGAGTCGAAATCTTATTGATTTTATAATTCTGAATGTTCAATACCAGACTTGGATTATTATAAACCAAATTTAACACGGTAAACATTTGTTGTCTTGAAACCTTATTAACGTATTTTGGATAAATCAGACCAACTGCCTGATCCACTTTCTTAGCTTTAAGGGTTTCTATAAAAGTAGCCAGTGATGTATTGATCGTGGCTTCATAATTGGCTGGTTTCGTCTGACCATAACAGAATAGTGAAAAAAACGAAATAATTAATACAGTAAAGTGTGTTTTCATTCTTAATAATTTAACTATCATATCTGATAAAAACAAAAAGCCGACTTAAAAGACGGCTTTTTGTAATATCTGAATTGAATTATTTAACTTTTACAAGCTCAACATCGAAGATTAGCCAGGCATTTGGTGGAATAACCCCTCCTGCACCTCTTTCTCCATAACCCATTGATGACGGGATTAATAAAGTTGCTGTTTCACCTTCTTTTAGTAACAGGATTCCTTCATCCCATCCTTTGATCACTCTACCCATTCCGATAGGAATATCGATAGGCTCATTTCTTTTGAAAGAAGAATCGAATTCGGTTCCGTCTACTAATTTCCCTGCATAATGTACAGATACGTTATCTCCTGCTTTTGGAGCTTTACCATCTGTAGTTTTAGTGATTTTATAATATAAACCAGACTCAGTTTTCTGCATTCCGGCTTTTAAGTTTTCAACTAACTTTTCCTGGTTAGCTTTAAACTCTTCTTCTTTTTTCTTTTTCTCAGCTTCTTCCTTAGCTAAATAAGCCTTGTTATTCTCCTGGATTTTAGCTTTTCCTTCCGTAAAAGTTTTTGCTGCATCATAGTTTTTGTACTCATCTCCTTTACTGAAAACGCTTACTTTTTCAAGAACTACGTCAGTTTTAGGCTTATCCTGAGCTCCTTTTTCAACATTAGCGATAGCATCTATCACATCATCTCCTTTTACTACTTTTCCAAAGATTGTATGTCTTCCATCTAACCATGGAGTTGCTATTTCAGTAATGAAAAACTGAGAACCATTGGTGTTAGGTCCTGAATTTGCCATTGACAAAATACCTTTTCCTGTATGCTGAAGATCATTTTTCTCATCTTCGAATTTATATCCAGGATCTCCCATTCCAGTCCCCTGAGGATCTCCCCCTTGAATCATGAAATCTTTGATCACTCTGTGGAAAATAGTTCCATCATAAAAAGGAACACCCTTAGCTTTAGATTTGTTATCAATTTTCCCTTCTGCAAGACCAACAAAGTTAGCTACAGTAACAGGCGATTTTTTATCTTCAAATTTAACAATCATGTTCCCCTTAGAGGTTTGAAGATTAGCATAAAGTCCGTCTTTAAGACCTTCGTAAGTTTCTTTGTCTACGTTCATTTTTTTATAAATTGGTGTACAACTCATTAGCGAAATACTTGCCGCTGCCAGAATTATATTCTTGTTAAACAATTTCATTATTTATAGCGCTTTTAATTTTATGATTAAAGGAATGTCGTTCTCTATTTTTTTCTCGTCTCCATAAGTGCCGTATGCAAGAGAAGATGGAACCAAAATCGTAACTTCCTCACCATTATGTATAAAACGCAAAGCATTTTCTACCGCTTTTAATTCATCAAAGTGACCAAATTTGGCATCTCTTCTTTCAATAGGCTGATCATAAATCTTGGTCTGATCAAAGTCGTAAAGGTCATAAGAGTATGAAATCAGGGAGTTATCCGGTCTTCTTTCTCTTTTGTCAAAACCCTCAGTATTCACCCAATAATTAAGCTGTGTCGGATAAAATTTTACGGGTTGTCCGTTGATCCACTCCTGAATATGCATTCTTTCCGACGCATTAAGATTTTTCATTCTCGTTTTCGAGATATCCAGATCTTTTTGGTCTAAAACACCTCCTAAAGGGGGATGAGCCGGTGTATTCCTGTTACAGCTTAACAAGCCTAATACTGATATGAAGAGTATTTTTTTCATAAACTTTTGCGAAAATAAGCATTTCACAGGATATAAAAAATAAAAAAAGCCAAGAATATCCTGGCTTTTATATAAATTATATAGTAGAAATTAAACTGTTTCCAATACGTTTTTCTCTATCAATACTCTCCATCCGAAAGAATCATCTGAAAGATTAGTCTGTAAATTAACTAAATCACTTTTAAGAAGTGCGGCATAGCTTTCTTCGTCAGACAGTTTAGGCAATACCAGTTTTTCACCGTTAAATCCTAATGCCTGGAAAACAGTAGTAACTACCGCTGTTCCTACTCCCCAAACTTCTTTTAATGTTCCGTTTTTCTGAGCCTCTACCACTGTTTTAACTGCGATAGGTTCTACTTTTACTTCAATTCCTCTTTTCTTAGCCAATTGAATAAAGCTATCTCTTGTTACCCCGTCTAGAATCTTTTCAGAAGTCGGAGGTGTATAAATGGTATCATTAATTCTAACGAAAACGTTCATTGTCCCACTTTCCTCGAAATATTCATGAGTAGCATCATCAGTCCAGATAATCTGCTCATATCCTTCTTCCATTGCCAATTGTGTAGGATAAAAAGATGCAGCATAATTTCCTGCAGCTTTAGCTGAACCTACCCCACCGTTAGCCGCTCTTGAATAATGATCAGAAATCTTTACAGATACCGGCTCTGTATAATAGCTTTTTGCCGGAGTTGCTACAATAGCAAACATATACTTTTCAGAAACTCTTGCTTTTAATGCTTCTTCAGTAGCAAAAATCAAAGGTCTGATATATAATGAATTTCCTTCTCCTTGAGGAATCCAGTCTCTGTCGATATCTACCAACGCCTTTAGACCATCTAAAAACATTTCTTCCGTTACCTCAGGCATAGCAAGACGCTTAGCCGATTTATTGATACGTTCAAAATTCTTTTCAGGCCTGAAAAGGAAAACTTGACCATCCTTGTCTTTATAAGCTTTCATTCCCTCGAAACAAGCCTGTCCGTAGTTTACACCCATCATTGCTGGCGTAAATGCCAAAGGACCGTAAGGTACCAATTTTACTTCCCCCCATTTCCCGTTCTCATACTCACATATCACCATATGATCTATGAAAGTATTTCCGAATGAGAAATTGTTTGGGTCGAATGTAGAAATTCTGGAGTTTTCAGTTTTTTGAATTATCATTTCTAAAATTTTTTATGATGTTCTACAAATTTAACATAATTTTCTAAATATAAAAATTTTAGACTAAATTTGACAAAAAAAAGCTTGAAAAGAGAAATTAAGACCACCAACGACGGCAGTAAAACATTGTTTATCAATGAATTAAACGAAAACTACCACTCTCACCACGGAGCCTTACAGGAAGCAGAACATGTGTTTATCAAAAATGGACTAATTTTGATAAATGATTATGAAATTAATATTTTAGAACTCGGATTTGGGACAGGTTTGAATGTTTTAGTTACAATTAATGAATATTTAAAAACTGACAAAAATCATGTTATTAATTATTTTTCACTGGAAAAATATCCCATAAATGAATCAGAAATTAACGATTTAGCCTACTATGAACTTTTTAGTAACCCAGAATTCAAAGAAATTTATCAAAAAATTCATAAAGCAGATTGGGGAAAACCCACCGAAATAGTTAAAAGATTTAATCTAAAAAAGATAGAATGCGATTTTTTTCAATTAAAAAACATTGATTTACCTAAAATTAATCTAGTTTACTATGATTGCTTCGGTGCAAGGGTTCAGCCGGACCTGTGGGAAAAACCTCTGTTTGAGATGGTTTCTGAGAAAATGAATGTTAACGGATTATTAACAACTTATTCTTCTAAAGGAAGCGTAAGGAGAATTCTTCAGGAATTGAATTTCAAAGTAGAAAAGAAGCAGGGACCTCCGGGAAAAAGAGAAATGTTGAATGCCATAAAGATGTAATACAGATTATAGGGATTAGGTTGCAGGACCAACAATGAGTAATGGGCAATGATAATGAGTAATAGGTAATAGTTAATAGGCAATTACCAATGATTTACTGTCTCTAGCTTCTAACTTCCAGCCTCCAGCTTCCAACTTCTCACAAAATTCCTTAATTTAGCTATACAAAATATTATATATGATAGACAAGATGAACATCAGGGTGTATGCCTGTGCTGTAAAAGATAAAAAAGTTCTAACATTATTTGAAGAATACGCAGGAGATCATTTAATGAAATTTCCGGGAGGAGGATTAGAATATGGAGAAGGTTTACTGGAATGTTTACATAGGGAATTTGATGAAGAGCTTAATGTAAAAGTAGATGTAGTAGAACATCTGTATACTCAGGAGAATTTTTTGGTTTCACGCTTTAGAGAAAATGAGCAGTTGCTTACCATATATTATACAGTCAATATTATCAACGAAGAAGATTTTCTGATCCTTGATCCCTGCATTGAAAAAACGGAATGGATTCCTATTGATCAACCAGGCAATCCCTTTCCTTTACCCGTAGATCAGATTGTATTTGAAAAACTAAAAGAAAAATACCTGTAACATTGTTACAGGTATTTTTTATTATTATTTTTTTACTTTAAAATCATGTGCCCCCGGATAAGGTTGTAGATATCCTGAATTCCAATTAGATTGTAACAATGATTCTATAAATTCGTCAGTTCTGTTTTTATAAGGATCATATTGATCTTTGAGATCTATATTAGCCATTTTTCCTTTTACGTTCCACCAGAAAGCGCTCCAGCCTCCTCTTAATTCCTTGATGATTTCATACACATTCTTTCCTGTTGCTCTGTTCATCAATTTGGCAAAGACCTGCCCTTCTGTAGTTGTAAGATCCCGCAATTGCTTTTCATATTGGTCCGCCAATATATTCTGCCGTTCTCTCACATATTTTCTTTTAGCCTTACTATCGAGATTTGTCATTTCTGACTGAATATCTCTGTATTGTTGTAAGGCAGCTACAAATAAAGGATATACCCTGTACAATTTCTTATTAAGGAAATAGTAATAATTTCTGTCCAGTTGGTTATTGAATTTGGGTTTATTGAGCAATATCAGCTCATCCATCACAACGACAGTCTCTCCATTAATCTCATAGAATTTGGCTTTCTGCCGTTCATCATAGTAATATTTATTTCCAAATTCATCTACTTTTAGCTCCTCTGGAGGGTACTGGCTCAAAGGTTTAGCAATGATAGAATCTGTTTGTCCAAAAATACTGATCCCAAAAAAGAAAAGAAAAAGACAAAAAATCTTACTAAAATTCATTATTTTTACGCGTATTAGAACAAAAATTAAACGCAAAAATCATTCCTTTTTATGAAATTTGAAAAGAAATCTTTAAAATTTTTAGAAAAATACTTAAATACGTCATCTCCTACCGGATATGAGCATAAAGGACAGGAAGTCTGGATGGATTATATCAGACCTTATGTAGACAAAATTGAAGTAGATCATTATGGAACCTGTTATGGAATCATCAATCCCGATGCAGAGTTCAAAGTGGTTATCGAAGCACATGCTGATGAAATTTCATGGTATGTCAATTACATTACAGATGACGGGCTTATTTACGTCATCAGAAATGGAGGCTCTGACCAGACTATTGCCCCTTCGAAAGTAGTTCACATCCATGGAGAAAACGGAATTGTAAAAGGGGTTTTCGGATGGCCGGCAATTCATACAAGAAGTAGTAACCAAAATGAGCCTATTCCAAAAATTGAAAATATATTCATTGATTGTGGAGCAACAACTAAGAAAGAGGTTGAAGAGATGGGAATTTATGTCGGATGTATGATCACCTACCCTGACGAATTCTTTGAAATGAACGATCGCTATTTCGTTTGCAGAGCACTTGACAACAGAATCGGAGGATTTATGATCGCTGAAGTAGCAAGACTTTTAAAAGAGAATAAAAAGACAATCCCTTTTGGTTTGTATATTACCAATTCCGTTCAGGAAGAGGTAGGTTTATATGGTGCAGACATGATTGCGGATACCATCAAGCCCAATATCGCCATTGTAACAGATGTTACTCATGACACTACCACCCCAATGATCGAAAAGAAAAAAGAAGGAGATCAAAAATGTGGGGACGGACCGGTTATTTTCTTTGCACCAAGTGTTCACCATACTATCAGAGAGCTCATTATAGATACAGCAAAATCTAAAAAAATCCCTTTCCAGAGAGCCGCAGCCAGCAGAGCAACGGGAACCGATACGGATGCCTTTGCACATTCTAATGGCGGGGTTCCAAGTGCCTTAATTTCATTACCTTTGCGATACATGCACACAACGGTTGAAATGGTTTCAAAAGAAGATGTAGGAAATGTAATTTCATTGATCTATGAAACTGTTTTGAAAATAAAACCGGAAATGAAATTGAAATATCATTAATAGACATAAGATTCAAGAATCGAGAAACAAGATTTTGCAATCAAAAATATCTTGAATCTCGGCTCTTGAATCTAAATATAATATAAAAGTAAAAATGAAAACGAAGCTTATTGCTCCTTCCCTTTTATCCGCAGACTTTGGGAATCTGCAAAGAGATATTGAAATGTTGAACAATTCTCAGGCCGACTGGTTGCATGTAGATGTCATGGACGGAAGGTTTGTTCCTAACATCTCATTTGGTTTTCCTGTGATGAAAACTGTTCAGCAGCATGCTAAAAAGTTCGTAGACGTTCATTTAATGATCGTGGAGCCGGAAAAGTATGTTGAAGAATTTATTAATCACGGTGCAGATTTGGTTTCCGTTCATTATGAAGCTTGCACTCACTTGCACAGAACCATCCATCATATCCAGAGCCTTGGAGCAAAAGCAGGAGTTGTTCTTAATCCTTCTACTCCGGTATTAATGCTTGAAGATATTATTACTGATGTAGATCTGGTATTATTAATGAGTGTAAACCCAGGATTCGGAGGACAGAAATTTATTGAGAATACTTATAAAAAGATCGCTGAAACTAAAGATTTAATTTTAAGTAATAATTCTACTGCGCTTATTGAAGTGGATGGTGGCGTTAATCTCGATAATGCTTCTAAATTATTTGAAGCAGGAGCTGATGTTCTGGTAGCAGGAAATGCTGTTTTCTCTTCTGAAAGCCCTGAAAGAACCATTGAACTTTTAAAAATTTAAATAATTAAATATTTAATATCATATGAAAAGGCAGCTTTACAGCTGCCTTTCTTCTTTGAAAATCCGAGTTGATGATGGTTATTAGTTCTGTCGTAAAGACTCTAGTTCTTCAATTTTCTTTGTTCTATGCTGGTGTAAAGATCTCAATAAAATACCATACAGCACATCCGTAAAAACACGGAAATTATCATCCGTATTTCTACGGTATTTCTCTTACAATAAAATTTTACACATCTGATGATTTAGTCCAGACACAAGCAACTATTACTAGCAGAATACTCAATGTTGCGCATGTTGCTCTTATATGATTCAAATAATTCCATCTGTTTTCAAAAGTATCCCGCATCTTTTTTACTGCTTCAACAGAAGCATCGCCAATATTGAACTGATCCAGCCGATCGTTTAAAGGAACATTTCCCACTACAGTTATTCCGAAAACCCCGATTAAATAACATATCGTTGCCAGAAGCAATAAAATAAAAACGGGATTTTGCGCCCGGCATAAAAAAGTAGAAACAGGAAGCATAACTGCTGTTCCCATAAAGCTCAGAAAGAATACAGGATTAAGGATTTCACGGTTAATCGATTGCATAGCCTTCAGGTATTCTGCATCCGTCAATTTGCCCAGCCCTAATATAACAGAACAGGAATAAGCATAGAAAAGCCCGGCTATAAGAGCTGTGAGCACTCCGGTGATAATCAATACAATTGTTGTCATTTTCATAGTTTTTATTTTATAGTTTTCATGTAAGGTCTAAACAACTATTTTAATACGGATTCCATTTTTAATGACAGTTCTCCTTGTATTGATCACTTCCCAATCCCATTTCTCCATTTTAAAATAGCGAAATTGATAGCTTTTGAACAAATACCACTTTATCTCCAGACAGCAAGTGTTCAATAGCCCTTCCTCAAGTCTTCAAAGCAGTAATGCTAAATTAATACTTTTTTTAATCCAAATAGTCTAACAAAGGAAAACACAATAATAGTTTTATATAGAGGTTTTATAAGACACTTTCCTTATTTTTGAGATTAAAATAAAAAACTATGAATAGCAGGTTTACTGGTTTATTTTTCCTTGGACTCACTTTAACAACCGGAAATATAAGTGCTCAAAACACATCGGCTGACATTAAAAAAATGGAATGGTTTCAGGATGCCAAACTGGGGATATTTATCCATTGGGGAATCTATTCAGTTGATGGAATATCAGAATCCTGGTCTTTTTTCAATAATTATATCAATCATGAAAATTACATGAAGCAATTGAACGGATTTTCTGCTTCACAATATACCCCTGATGCCTGGGTTAAACTTATAAAAAATTCAGGGGCAAAATATTCTGTAATTACAACAAGACATCATGACGGAGTTTCACTCTGGAACTCTAAAGCAGACAAAGCCATTAGCATTCCTCAGAATGCACTGGCTAAAAAAGATGTTCTAACGCCCTTTGTTGTCGCTCTTAAACAATCAGGACTTCGGACCGGACTTTATTATTCACTCCCTGACTGGAGCCATCCTTATTATGATATCAATACAAGAACAAAGAAAAGATATGATCTCAAAAATGATACTGCAAAATGGCAGAACTACATCCGCTACTACCAAACACAGCTGAACGAACTATCAACCCAATATCAGCCTGATTTAATATGGTTTGACGGAGACTGGGAACATTCATCAGAAGAGTGGCAGGCTTCGGAAACATTAAAAAATTTGAGGAAATTCAACTCAGAGGTTATCATCAATTCCAGATTAAACAACCACGGGGATTATGAAACGCCGGAGCAAGGAATTCCGGTGATCAGCCCACAAAGTAAATATTGGGAATTATGCTATACCATGAATGATTCCTGGGGATTCCAGCCCTTTGATCATCATTATAAAACACCCAATATGCTGATCAGAACCTTAGCTGATGTGATAAGCATGGGAGGTAATTTACTTCTTGATATAGGACCTAAAGCAGACGGAACTATTCCTGACGAACAGGTAAAAATTTTGCAAAGCCTGGGACGCTGGACCTCAAAATATCCTGAAGCCATCTATGGAACACGTCGTGGATTACCTTTTGAAAATTACAAGGGCAAATCCAGTATGTCAAAGGATGGAAAAAAACTGTTTCTCTATCTGGAGGAAGCTAAAGATTTTGCAAAAATTTACGGATTGGATTCTATTCCAACTACTGCCCGGATTCTGGGAGATTCCAAAGGAAAAGTACAGTTCACCTCTGATCATAATGGGAATCTTACATTACATTTCTTGAATACTTCCTTTGATCAGGATGTAACAGTTGTCGAGCTTTCTTTTGATAAAGAATTAATGTTAAAACCAAGTATAAAAAAGGATAAGCCAACTTTAAAAACTCTGACAGAATACCCTGATACAAGATCAGCAGTCTATGAAATTGCCGAACAACTACATGAAGGAAATAGTATTTTCACCAATTCCGGACTTACCCAGGATGGTATGGATATGAAAATTCCAGAAACATCAAAAACCAACAAAGAAACTCTTTCCTGGATCAGTAAACATGCAGAAGCTTTGTTTGAAACCGAAAAGGGACTTCCTGACGGTCATTATTCAGGAGTGAGTACGCTTTCAAAAGATCAGCAAACCCTTTATCTTTTTGTGGAAGGAATTCCTACTGGACCCGTTGCTTTAAAAGGGATTAAAAATGGAATTTCTCGGATTCGTATTGTAGGTGAAGGCTCCATGATTAATCATTCTGTGTATAATAAATTGTATTGGAGTGACAGACCTGGAATTATTTACATTGATGTTCCCAAAGAAAGGCTGGATAAAAAAATGACGGTTATTGCTGTATTACTGGATAAACCTGTTGAATTGTATCGTGAGAAAGTAGGTGCTGTTGAAAGTAATTTGTAGCCTGTAAATATTCAATAATCTGTGCCATCGTGAAATCTGTGGGATAATATTTTTTAACTCTCGCAAATTGAACGGTTTTAAAAACTTATATTTAATTCTTTGTTGAGATACCTTCACTTCGCTTCTGAACTGCGTTCGCAGACTTATCGTCTGTGTTCTGAAATTGAAGATTAGACGTAGTCAATGACAAACCGGAATGGTAAAATCCTCACTCTTCTTTGCTGAGTGAAACGCCTTTGCGTCTTAAAAAAGCAAAACTTTGAAAATCCTTTGCGACCTTTTGCGTTTAACCATATTAACCACTTTCTAATATTTTCATGTTCCATACTTCGCTTCGCTCTGAAATCGAAGATTAGACGAAGTCAATGACAAGACTCTGTTTTAAGTCTATCTGAAGAAATACATTAATATAGAAACCAGACGTAGTCAATGGCAAACACCAACCTTATTTTTCATCGTGCTTTTCCTTACTATAAGAGCATAAAAAAATCCGGAGATTGCTCTCCGGATTAGTATTTTGAAAAAATTTCTTCTTAAAAAATTTCTCTTCCTGAAAAATGGAATTGTGCTTCAATAAGAGCGTTCTCATCAGAATCAGAACCATGAACAGCGTTCTCTCCAATGCTTCTTGCAAACATTTTTCTGATAGTCCCTTCTGCAGCTTCTGCAGGGTTAGTAGCACCAATAAGAGTTCTGAAATCTTCAACAGCGTTGTCTTTTTCTAAAACAGCAGCAACGATTGGTCCTGAACTCATGAATTCTACTAATTCTCCATAGAATGGTCTCTCAGCATGTACTTCGTAGAATTTTTTGGCATCAGCAACAGTAAGTTGAGTTAATTTCAAAGCTTTGATTTTAAAACCACCTTCTGCAATTTTACCTAAAATAGCACCGATATGTCCGTCTGCTACGGCATCAGGCTTAATCATAGTGAATGTAATGTTAGACATAAATGTATAATTTTTTAATGGCGCAAAATTACAAAAAATATTTTTTAGATTCATTTTAATTTTTTTTAACATAAAAATAACTTTTATTAAGAAATGTCATGCCAATCTTTGGCACAGTAATTGTTTATTCTATTCCGATTCTCATGTTTAATTTGAGTTTTCATGGTTATTAGTTTTTACCCAGCTTCGGCTGGGTTTTTTATTATAAATACTTAAAGAATTTATTCCTATTTTGACCATAAATCCCCAAAATCATCACCTAAGACCATAAAAACACAAAAATTAATCATGTGTTCAATAAAAAGATGCCAAAATATCCCTTTTTTATTTTACAAAAACGAAACATTTTGGCACCCTATATTATTTATTTGTTAATAATCTATGCCATTATTTTTTTTCGGGAAAAAGTTCCATAAGCAAAATATACCGCTACCAACGCAAGTAAAACACGCGTAATAACCATAGGCATAATTGATTTAGATTCTAAAAATCCTACCAACGCAGACATTAAAAAAGTAACCATAAGCTGCATAAAACCCATTAGTGCAGCAGCTGTTCCGCGTCCTTCTTTAAAAGGAGATAAAGCATGAGCCGTAGTAATAGGAAACAAAAGACCTATAGCCACAAGAGAAAGGTATAATACTGCGATTTCCAGCCCCACAGGCAAATGATTCATTGCAACAATTATGTGCAGGAAGCTCATCGAAAACAAAAGAAGAGCTGCAGAAAGTAAAATTTTAGTGTCCTGCATTCTCAGAACTAATTTAGGCGTAATATATGCGGCAAAAATCAAAGCCATTGAATTAAAGGCAAATATAATACTGAACACTTCACTGGAAAATCCGTGAATTTCCATAAATAGTAAAGGAGCATTAGAAATATAAATAATAAGAGAGGAAAAAGCAATGCTTCCAATAATGGTATTACTTATAAAATCTCTGTTTGAAATAATAGCTTTTAACTGGTGTTTTAATTTTGTTTCATCCGTTATACTTTCAGGAGATGTTATTCTTGAATTGGTTTCCGGTACAAATCTTACGACCAACAGTAAAGTAATGGCACCTAAAATACTTAAGAAAGTAAATGCACTATTCCACCCCCAGAATCTTAAAAATACACTTCCTAATAGGGGTGCTACAATCGGAGCAATACCACTGATCTGAGATTGCTTGGAAAAAATAGTTACCGCCTTTTCCTTATCATACAAATCAATTACAATAGCTCTACCAATAACAATTCCTGCACTTCCGCCAAAGGCCTGAAGAAAACGCATTGTCCATAATACATAAATATTCTTGGTAAAAATAATAGCTACAGCTCCCAGGATAAAAAGAATCAGTCCACAATACAACATAGGCTTTCTTCCTTTTTTATCTGATAAGGGTCCCCATAACAGCTGCCCTGTCGCAAAACCGGCAAAGAAAATAGATATTGAAATTTGAATATGTCCAATATCAGTCTGGAAGATTCTGGCCATACTGGGAAAAGCAGGCAGATATAAATCAATACTCAGCGATTCCAATGTGTTCAGTAGGGCTAAAATAAATACAATAATACTCAGGTTTCTCATAAAGATTTTTTTAAATCATTAAACATCTACATAGTGATTTTCACGATCGCAAAATTCTTATAAAAAAGGGAGGTATTCAATACAACAAGTGAGGAGATACCAGCACAAACTGAGGATCTATTTTTAAGACATGATTTCTGTGATCCAATTCAAATTTTATGAAAAGAAGTCTTTAATCTCTTATATTTTTAAACTGTTCGGGACTATAGTTTGTCTGTTTTTTAAAGAACCGGGAGAAATAAGAAGTATCATTAAATCCTAATTTAAAGGCCACTTCCTTAGTCGTTAAAGCACCATAACTCAATTCTCTTTTAGCTTCCAGTAAAAGCCGTTGAGCAATCATTTTCTTAACGGTCGTTCCTCTCGCAAGCCGGACAATATCATTTAAATGATGGGTACTTACATTTAGTTTTTCTGCATAAAATCCGGAATCTTTTTGAACCTTATAATTTTCTTCAATCAAAGTAATCAACTGCTGGATGCGCTGTTTCTCATTGGTCAAAGATTCCTGGCTATTCAGTTCTTCGGTTATTACAATACAAAAAGCTTTAAGATAAGCTTTCATTAAGCCAATCCGTGAACTGTTATGATATTCCTGTTCAAGAAGGTCTACAATAAGCTGACAGGTCATTTGGTTGGCAACATTCAGAAAAAAAGGTGATGTTCCACTTGTAAGAACTGTTTCTATGTCACAGACTTCCTTGAATATTTCTCTACTTATCGCAAAGACATATCCTTTTTCGCCACGCAACTTCATATTGAATACCTGTCCAGGAGCTATGATACAAATCTGATTATTTTTGATATGGTAGTTCTCAAAATCCAATTCCAGACGGCTTTCTTTTCCAACTTCCCTGAACCAAAGAATTTCAAAAAAATTATGCCTATGGATATCGTTAAAATTCTCAGGATGCCCATTCTCCAATGTAGTCAGCTGAAATTCCTGATAGGTCAGGTTATGAATAGGAATATGTTTTTCCTGGCTCATGGAATCGTTTTATTTTTGAGAAAGCTCATCTGCTTCTTCCATCAGTTTGATGTAGGTAGAATATCGCGAATGCTGTATTTCTCCTGTTTCAAGAGCATCAATAACTGCACATTTCGGTTCATTGATATGCATGCAATTATGGAATTTGCATTCCTCTCTTTTCTTAAAAATTTCAGGGAAATAATGCTGTACCTCTTCTTTTTCAATGTCGATCATTGCAAACTCTCTCACTCCGGGAGTATCAATTACATTCCCTCCGAAATCCCAGAAATACATTTGGGCAAAGGTAGTCGTATGCTTTCCTTTAAGATGGGTATCTGAAATTTCCGATGTTTTCAAATTCAGTCCTGGCTGTAATGCATTTACCAATGTAGATTTACCACATCCTGAATGCCCAAAAAAGACAGATGTTTTACCTTGTAAACATTCTTTCAAATCGTCCAGGTTTAATCTGGAGTAAGATGAAATTTCCAATGTTTTATATCCTATTTCCTGATAAAGAAATTCAATATCTTTTACAATCTCTATTTCTTCATCATGTAAAACATCTATTTTATTAAACAAAATTAGCGGTGTAATATTGTAAGCTTCACAACAAGCCAAAAAGCGGTCTAAAAAACCAAGTGATGTTTCCGGATACTTAAGCGTAAAAATAAAACATGCCAAATCTATATTAGATGCAATAATATGAGCTTCTTTTGAAAGGTTTACAGATTTTCTAATCAGGTAATTTTTGCGGGGCTCAATTTTAGTAATCCATGCAATATCATCCTGCTCTAACTGAAATTCAACATAATCACCCACAGCAAGCGGATTGGTAAGACGGGTTTTAATCAATTTGAATTTTCCACGGATTCTTGCTTCGAAAATCCTATTGGTTTCCGACTCTAAAACCTGATACCAGCTTCCTGTAGATTTAATAATTTTTCCTTTCATACGTATAGAATGCAAATATAAGGAATTAGGTGATAGGTAGTGGAGTTTAGAGGTAAAAGGTAGCAGGTTGCAGATAGCAGTAACTATTTTTAGAAATTATAAGTGATCTATTTCTTATACTTCATAATAAATAGGGCTTAAGATTCAGGATCTCATTACAGATTTTCATCTTCAACTTCTCCTGATTCCTAAGCCCTAAATTCTGCAACCTTCGACCTAATTACCTTTCTATCATGATACTGTTCTGTACCTCAATAGATTCTTCATGAATCGCTTTAAAAACCTTCTCAATAAATTCCTGAGACATACCGGTTTCTATAGCTTTCTGAGTTGCATATTCTGTAATTACTTTCCAACGTTCCGGCTGGAAAATAGCAATGTCATTCTCTTTTTTAAGCTTTCCAATTTTTTCTGAAATTTTCATTCTTTGAGAAAGCAATTCTATTAACTGGAAATCAAGATCCGATATCAGGGTTCTGTGCCTTCCCATTTCATCATCAAATCCAGCTAATCCGGAGTTTCTGATTTTTAAATTTCCTATTAATTCAGACAATACTTCTGGAGTAATCTGCTGTGAAGCATCACTCCACGCTTCATCAGGATTACAGTGGCTTTCTATGATAGCACCCTGGTACCCCACGTTCATAGCTTCCTGAGTAATATCTGCCAATCCTGTTCTGTTTCCACAAATATGAGAAGGATCAATCAACATTGGAATGTTTGGAAACTGGCTTTTGAAATCCAGTGCAATCTGCCAGTTTGGATTATTTCTGTATTTAGTCTTCTGGTACGTAGAAAACCCTCTGTGAATTGCTCCAAGATTGGTAATCCCTTGTCCTAAAAGCCTTTCTAAAGCTCCGATCCACAATGCCAAATCCGGATTTACCGGGTTTTTAACCAAAACAGGTTTATCTGTTCCTCTTAAAGCCATTGCAATTTCCTGAACTGTGAATGGGTTCACTGTAGAACGCGCTCCGATCCAAAGAATATCAACATCAGCTTCTAATGCAGCAAATACATGGTGCGCATTGGCAACTTCCGTAGCTGTTTTAAAACCATACTCTTCTTTCACTTTCTTCAGCCAATTAAGACCGATTACTCCTACTCCTTCAAAGCCGTTCGGTTTTGTACGAGGCTTCCAGATCCCTGCACGGAAAACTGACACGTTCGCATTTGTTTCTTTTATTCTTTTGGCAGTCTCCAGCATCTGAGTTTCGCTTTCTGCGCTACAAGGTCCTGCAATCATTAATGGTTGTGAAAACTCATTAATCCAGTCGTTTTTTAAATCCTTTAAATTCATATTGTTCATTTATTTTATTTCTTGTTTTTCTTAAAATTTCACACAAATAATTCTTCCCTTATAAAATTTACTTTATAATTCTTTTCAAAAAATGCCGTTTAAAAATTTTTAATGGAATCAGGAATTAAGAGAGAATCTTTTTATTCCTATATTTTTTGAGAAAGAAATTCAGTTAGTAATACCAATAAAATCGGTAATAGGTTCTGAAATTTCTATAATAGGTAGCCGAAAAGCTAAAATAACTGCTAAAATAATTAGCAGGTATAAAACCAAAAAGGTTTTTAAAATTAGACAGATATGGGATAAATAATTTTTCCACTTTATACTGTGAATCGTCTATTTCTAGCTTTACAATTTAAAATTTGTTTTGATAAAAAAGTTCTTTTAACCAAAATTATTCGACAAAGATATAAAATTAAGTTAAATCAAACTTCATTAAATCATCAAGATCTTTTAGTAAAGGATTTTTTTCGATGAACTTTTCATAGATCTTCTTCTTAGTAACTACCTCAATTTTAAGACTTTGAACATCTTTTTTATACTCAATTTCAATCGAGTAATTTTGTACTTTTCTTTTGAAATGATTAAAAAATTCACCACTTATTTTATCAAATTCAACCTTGGCTGAATCAGAAGGATATAAAACCTGGATGTTTTTTTCATCAATTTTAACCATTTTAAATGATTTGACAGCATTATAAATGACTGCCTCTTTGAATTGGATCTGCTTTAGCATCAGATTCCATTCCATCTGCAAATCAGTTTCGGTAAAATGATGTTGTGGGAGATTGTCTGCCTGAGTAACGACAGCTTCTTCTTTTTCTTCCTTCTCTTCCTTGTTTAAGAAAGAATTAATACTAAATCCTGAAGAAACAGCTTGCCTTGATAAGGGCTTGGATGTTTTTTTAACAACAATTTCCTCAGGAGCAGCATCTGTGCTCACCGGTTTTCCCGTTTTCTCTTCTTTAACCGGTTGTACTTTCTCCTTCTCCGGAAGTTTTACTTCCTGTTTCTCATTAAGAAACGGAGCTAGTATTATAAACTTTTTTTTTTAGTAACGTCTGCTGATTGAGCCGTCAAAGAAGCTAATTGCATTAAAGCAATTTCTACGGTAAGTCTTGGATTTTTCGAATTTTTATAATTGATATCCGCATGATTACAAATTTCAATGGCATCAATTAATTGCTGTACACTCCACTTCTGGCTCTGCTCTACAAATTTAATTTTCGTTTTTTCACCAACTTCAATCAAATCTATGGTTGACGTATTCTGAGCCATCATCAGATCTCTGCAATGGTTTCCTAATCCGGCAATAAAAATATGGGGATCAAAACCTCTTTTTACAATTTCATTGAATGCAAAAAGAACTTCAGGAATTTTATTCTCCTTAGCCAGGTCCAGAATATTCAAATATTGATCATAATCCAGAATATTAAGTACTTCAGCAGCTTTTGCCAGAGTAATATTCTTCTGAGAAAATGTAGAAAGCCTGTCAAAAATAGAAAGTGCATCTCTCAGGGCACCATCTGCTTTTTGGGCAATAAGATATAAAGCATCGTCTTCATATTGAATATTCTCCTTCTGAGCAATATTTCTTAAATGTCCCTGAATGTCTTCAATAACGATTCTTTTAAAATCATAAATCTGACATCGGGATAAAATCGTAGGAATGATTTTATGCTTTTCTGTTGTTGCCAGAATAAAAATGGCATGAGCAGGCGGCTCTTCAAGAGTCTTAAGGAAAGCATTGAAGGCTGCAGAAGACAGCATATGCACCTCATCAATAATGTATACCTTATACTGGCCGACCTGAGGTGCAAAACGAACCTGATCGATCAATTCCCGGATATCATCCACTGAGTTATTAGAGGCAGCATCAAGCTCATAAATATTATAAGCAAAGCCATCTTCTGAAACGGAACCATCTTTTTCGTTGATTTTTCTGGCCAGAATTCTGGCACATGTAGTCTTACCAACACCACGAGGTCCGCAAAACAGTAAAGCCTGTGCTAACTGATTCTCTTCAATTGCATGTTCTAAAGTATCCGTAATATGGGATTGTCCAACAACAGTGTCAAACTCTTGTGGGCGATATTTTCTTGCAGATACGATGAAATTTTCCATTGGTCAAAAATAAGAAATATAGTTCTAATTTGAAAGTCAAAAGTTTTCAAATTATCCACAAATTTTATTTTTGATCAAATAGAAAAGTTTTATTGCTTACTTTTTTTCTCGTAGGCAAAATCTATCATATCAACAATTACTTTTTCAATTTCAGCTCTTCCTTCATTTGTTCTCATATCAATACCACAAAATTCAGTCCCGTTATAGGCAGGAAATAGGTTCAGATAGTAAACTCCTGAAACAATTAAAGCCAGCATTGCTCTAAATCTTGTCGCATCTTCTCCAAAATAAGGATCGGTAACATTTTCAAATAAATTGGCACCTACTTCTTCTCTTTGTTTTAGTATATTTTTAAGAATAGGTTTACTTTCAGAAAGTTCCCAAAGAATAATTTTTTGAAGTTCTTTATTTTTCTTTAGGCTTTCAAATTGTGCAAGGATTCCTTGGGTTAAAGCTTCTTTACCTTTTCCAGCATGCACTTCCTCTTCTATATTCGGGCTGAATTTGCTCCAATAATCCTGAGACTTGATATATTCATCAATAAGTTTGTCTGTGCTCCCAAAATACTCATAAATAAGCTTTTTGTCAAAGCCTGCTACGGCTGCAATTTTACTTACTTTCAGACCTGAATAGCCTTTCACTCTCAAGATTTTCCCCACTGCTGCAAGCAGTTTTTGTTTTGTTTTTTCTTTGTCCCTAATGGGGCCTTGCACTACTTTTCTAGGCATAATTATTATTATTTTTTCGCAATATGCATTTTTTTATTAATATCATCAAAGACATTAAGTGTTTTATCCAGATGTTCTTTTTCATGTCTCGCTGTTACACTCATTCTGATGCGTGCATCTTTTCTTGGTACAGCAGGATACATAATAGGATTAGCATAAATTCCATTTTCAATCAATATTCTACCAATATCCCACATTTTACTCTGGTCTCCTATTTTCACCGGAATAATAGCTGAACAAGTAATTCCGGTATCCAAGCCTAAATCATTAAGCCCTTTTTTAAAATAATTGATATTATCCCACAGCTTATCTTTCCAAAACGGTTCTTCATCAACCAAATCAATCGCTTTTACTATTCCCAAGGAAGAAGGCGGTGCTGTTACTGAAAAAATATGCTGTCGAGACTGGAATTTAAGGAATGATGCTATTTTTTTATTTGCAATCACATATCCTCCCAAATTACCAAAGGTCTTACTAAATGTTCCCGTTATAAAATCTACTTTATCTAATAAACCATTATCCTCAAGTGCACCTCTTCCTGTTTCTCCCAAAACTCCAACACCATGCGCATCATCTACCATCAGATAGGCATTATATTTTTTTACAAGGTCATATATCTCACTAGATCGTGAAGCATCACCTTCTTGAGAATAAATTCCATCTAAAATAACAAGTTTCGTACGATATTTATCTTCAGATATCCTCAAAATCTGTTCCAAAGCTTCCAAATTATTGTGTGGAAATGTTTTTTTATTGGTAAAAGCACATCCTTCATGTACACTGGCATGTACTCCCATATCTAAAATAGCGATATCTTCTTTCTGCATTAAAATTTGTAAAGTAGCACTATTAGCATTATATCCGCTAGTAAATAATACCACTTCATCTTCATTTCTTCCAAAGAAACTGGAAATTCTTTTCTCTAAAGCACCATGATAATCAAAGTAACCACCGATCAAAGGTGATGCACCAGTTCCAGTTCCATATTTTTCAATTCCATCAATAGCAGCCTGCTTTACTTTGGGGTGCTGCGTAAACCCTAGATAATCACTGGAAACAAAGCTTACATATTCCTTATTCTGGTTGGCAATATTGATATTTAATAGTGCATCGCTTCCGGAAGTATTTTCCAATCTGTAGGTCATATGCCCTCTCTCTTTCATATGATCCAGAAACTCATAAAAATATTCTGCTCTTTGAGCAATGCTGTAATCCGGGATATTTTCAAAATCCTTGAAAGTCGCTGTGGTAAAATCTATTTTCATCCTTAATATAATATATTAGTTGTTTATAAAACAAATATATGATTATTTCATATTTGTCATATCTATTTTTAATTAAAAATTATTATGGATACAATATTTAAACCTTATTTATTGAAAATCAAATTAATTCGCAAGTAATAATTGTTTATTATCAAGAATAATTAATTTAATTAAATTATTTTTTTAATATTATAAATAGAATTATTTACTAAAAAAAGCGATTGTTTTTACAATCGCTTTTCATCATTTGGTTATTTTTTTACCTGGTCGTATATCCTCCGTTTGCGAATATGGTTTGCCCTGTAATCCACCAACCGTCGCTCACTAAAAATTCTATCAGCGGAGCAATATCTTTAATATCGGTTAAACCACCTAGAGCAGAAGCCGATTTATGATAGTTTACAGCATCATCATTTTCCTGTCCGTAGAAGAAAGGAGTATCCATTGGTCCGGGAGCAACTGCCGTTACTGAAATTCCACGGTCTCCAAATTCTTTAGATGCCATTCTGGTAAAATGTTCTACCGGAGCTTTTGCTCCTGCATAGGTAGAATATAAACCTGTATATGCAGCCAATAAGGAAGTAACAATAGTACATATTTTACCTTCGTTATTCAACTTCTTCCCTGCTTCCTGTATAAAAAAGTAAGCTACTTTGGAATTGATATTAAACATAGAATCATATTCAGCCTCTGTTGTTTCTACAAAAGGTTTCTTAAGAACCATCCCAACTGTATTGATGGCAATATCAATTCCTCCGAAAGTCTTTATAGTTTCATCAAAGAGCTTCGTAATATTCCCTACCTGTGTAAGATCTCCCTGAAATAAAAATGCTTCAGCTCCCAAAGCTTTAACTTCTGCCAGTGTTTTTTCACTTTCTTGTCTTGAACTTTCACTATTGTAATGAATAGCCAGCTTGGCTCCTTTTTTAGCAAAATCCCTGCTTAACAAACCTCCCAGGTTTTTTCCACCTCCTGCTATCAGCACCACTTTTCCGTTTAAATCATTTCTTGACATAATTTATGTTTTAAATTGTTATGTCTAACAAATGTATCTAATAGAATTAATCTAAGTATGGTGAACTTTTCGGAATTTTGTTCTGGACTGTTTTTCTGAAGTCTCCTGGCGTTATGTGCATCCATTTTTTAAAGAACTTGGAAAAGTTCGAGGGATCATAAGTGAAGATGCGGGCAATCTCAGCTATTGATTTATCTTTCCCAGCAAGCATTAACTGGGCTTGTTCTATTATCTTAGCATCATAAAAATAACAAGGATGTTTTCCTTTTACTTTCTTTACCGTATCCGTAAGGTGCTGATGAGAAACTGCTAATTGCCCTGCTATTTCATTAACTTCCATAAATTCAGAAACCTTCCCTGAGATCACATCCTGAATATGCTGGTCTAAAAAAGCAAAGAAATTACCAGCAATTTCGTCACTTCTTTTTATTTTTTTTTCATCATTTTTCATTTGTCTTTGTTTTTTAATCTTTATTAAAATTACGAATTTAAAAAAGATCAAGTAACTTAAAATGGTGAACTTTTCGGAAATGTTAAAAGCTTTACACTACATATGAAAGCTTTCATTAAAGGCTTTTACGGAATTTTTGACCTTCAGTTTCTCCAGGATATTCTGCCTGTGGCGGCTTACTGTATTAATACTTATAAAAAGCAGGTCCGCAATTTCCTTGCTGGTATATCCCTCTCCTACACATTTTAACACTTCCAGCTCACGTTGTGACAATATATTTTTATAATTAAGCTTATCTTCTATAAGTGTCTCTCCTTTTATGGTATTAACAATGAGGAAATCCGAAGGCAGAAGAGCAGACTGATCTAAAGAAAAGCTATATAGACACAACGCAAATCTTAATTTCTTATTATAGGGAGAATAGATGTAGAACATCCGGTGCTGCACCAATTTATATAAGTCATTCTTATCTTTTACTCTTATTCTTGATACGACACAATAATCCGCACGCTCTTCTTCTCCCATCCTATCCAATAACTTGAAAAATCTTAATTCATGGATATATTTTTTAAGTTTATCATCCGGATGTATCTTCTTCAGAATTTCTTCTTCCCAAATGGAATCAATAACCGAAGGATCTTCTTTCATTTCAAGCCCTAATTCAATTGCTATTTTAGATTTATACACATAACTTTTATTAGCCTGCATATCGCTTAATACTGAAATCGCATTTTCAGTTCGGGAATAAATCATTGCCCTATTCTTATATTCATCAACATTCAATAAACACGTATTGTTTTTATTTGAGTCTTTATTTAACAAAGTTTCGTTCAATGTTTTCAGGATCTCCATAAAATGGTTATTTATAAGTATTGATGATATAAGCGTTAAATGATACTTTTGCTAAATTAATAATTTACAGCCAGCTGGAAAGATATTTATCCAATGAAGAGATTAATTTTAAGTTTATGCACTCTTATGTTAGCAAGCAAGGGGTTTGCACAGACATTAGAAAAGATGACATGGTTTAATGAACCTGCAAAATGGGAGATAAAAAACAATACCCTGTCGATGTTTGTAACCGCACAAAGTGACTACTGGAGAATTTCACATTATGGTTTTACGGTAGATGATGCTCCGTTTTATTATTCAACATATGGTGGAGAATTTGAAGTAAAAGTAAAAATTAACGGAAATTATAAGGCCAGATTTGATCAAATGGGTCTAATGCTAAGAACAGATAAAGAAAACTATATCAAGGCAGGAATTGAGTTTGTAGACGGAAAATACAATCTAAGTACTGTTGTAACCCATACTACCAGCGACTGGAGTGTTATCACCTTAGAAAAAATTCCACCTGCTGTATGGATTAAAGCTGTAAGAAGATTGGATGCGGTAGAAATTTTCTATTCATTTGATGATAAGAATTACATCCTCATGCGTAATGCACATTTGCAGGATAACACCCCTGTTATGGTTGGTTTAATGGCTGCGTGTCCTGACGGAACAGGTTTTGATGCTGTTTTCGAAAATTTCAAAGTCAAACATCTTCCTGATGAACGTCGTTTGAAATGGCTTGAAAACAATAAATAATGATTGAATTACACTTCAATATACAGTCAATTTTTAGAGAGGCTGTCTCAAAAGGACAGTCTCTTTTTAGTATTTCATTGAAAAAAGATTTCGATATTTTGAATAAAAAAAATATCTTGGAAAAAAGAAGATATAAGTCAAAAAAGCAGTCTGTTTTAGGCTGCTTTTGACATTTTCTTTAGATTGTGGGCAATTGCGAGTATGCCGATTTCTACCTCGACTTTATTTTTTCCCCGAAGCATGAATCGTTTAAAATTTTTGTTGTGTTTGAGCTCTGCAAAAACAGGTTCAACATCATGGGATCTTTGTTTTCTGAGTTTTATGCCCTTGCTGGTATTAAGAAGTTTGAAAACCTTTTCTCTGATTTTTGCCAATTTAGGATTGTTTTGTGAAGTGGTTATTTGTCCCGATTTCTGATCTTTTCTGAAGTAATTATATTTAACATAAGCTTTTATTTTCTTAGATTTTAACAAGTTGTAATTTTCTTCTGAGCCATAACCAGCATCAGCAACAAGCTCTTTGGGAGCTTTATGATAGCTTTCTTCAAAACCCAGTAAATGAGTCGCTAATGTTTTGGTGTCTGTTGGGTTGGGATGAATTGAATAATGTAAAATGAATTGTCTATGGGTAGAAATTTGTAGATTGTAAGCGGGTTTTAGTTGTCCGTTTCGCATATGATCCTCCTTCATTCGCATAAAAGTAGCGTCTGTATCGGTTTTGGAATAGGAATTTCTATCTTCTAATAATTCTTGCTGTTTTTTATATTTCTCTAAATTATCTGCCCAGTTTTTCTTAGCATAATTCAGTTTCTGACGAACTTTTGAAGCTACTTTTTTATCTTTCAAAACTTCATTGATCTTTTCGATGGTTTGAGTTACTTTTTCAGAATCTACTTCTTTAAAATCAATACTTTCTGTATTTTCAAGCTCGTCTTTGGCAACTGTTTCTGCATAGTTCCAAAGCTCTTCTAATTGCTCTGCAATCCTTTCTTTGTGTTTTTTGACAGCTCTTCCCCAAACAAAAGTATAGCGATTGGCATTGGCTTCTATCTTGGTGCCATCTACAAAAGTGGTTTTCAGACTTACCAAACCTTCCTTTTCCAAAAGAAGAACAATTTGTGTGAAAATAGCTTTAATCTCACCTTTCAATCGTTCACTACGGAACCTGTTTAAGGTGTTATGATCGGGACGGCTCATTGCAGAGAGCCACATAAAATGGATGTTTTCTTTCAAGGCCTGCTCCATTTTGCGGCTTGAATAGATATTGCTTAAATAGCCATAAATCAAAACTTTCAAAAGCATTTTCGGGTGGTAGCAAGATGTTCCGCCAGGTTTGTAGGTTTTAATTAAGCTTTTGATATCCAAGCCATCAATAATGTTTGAAACAATTTTCACAGGATGTCGCTCATCAATCAACTCCGATAAATTGGGAGGAAAAAGCAGATTTTCTTTGGGGGTGTAATCTTTAAAGACTACTTTTGACGTACTTAACACAATGCAAATTAATCAATTTGCAACTATTAGGAAAGCGAAAGCTTTCCTTTTTGCATAAAAAAGGCTATCTCTTTTGAGACAGCCTCTTTTAATTTATAATGACTACAGTCATTATACTATATTATTATATAAGGTATTAATTAATTCTGGTAAACGTCGCCCGGTAAGTCCTGGAAACATTTCCATTATTGATTACATTAATAGTTCCTGCTGAAGGCATCGTCAGGGTATAATCCAAAGCAGTTGAATTCCCTCCGTCAGCACACCCAGGCTTACCACTCCAGGTGACTACAGTAGTCGTCCTATTGGTCTCGGTAAATGTTGGTGTTTTAGAAGATCCACTGCTAAAAAGCCCATTGGTTCCTACGATTGAAAAATTATTATTAAAAGGGAAAGTAAAAGCAAGGTATTCTGCATAAGTATTATAACCACAATTATTTCCAACAGTAACGAAAACTTTATACAAGGCACGTTCAACCAAACTGTCAACCAATGTTTCCGTAGCACCAGATGCAACATCAACAGAAACAGATACAAGCTCTCCATAAGTTGATGAATTCGAAGCTTTAACCAGAACCCCATTAGCATCAGAATACACAGGCGTTATGGCTGCAGACCCTGCAACCTGCTCCATTGTCCTTACCCTCATATTCCCCGCGACATCTAAACTAGCTTCAGGTGATGTCGTATTAATCCCCACCTGTGCATTTGTTTTAAACTGAAACGCTGAAATAGCAATTACAACTAATAATGTTACTTTCTTCATATAAAAAAAATTAAATTCTCAACATTGTGAATTATTATAAAAAATAATTGCAAATATAATAAAATAATTACTATACGAATGGGCTGGATTTTGCAATACACCATATCCTCCCCCCACATAAGCGGCGAAATAAATATATGAGGCTAATTCCTTTAGAGGTATTAAGCTTTAAGAAAGTAAGTCGATTATCATTCTATTTGTCAATGAATCAAATGTTACAAAGTATTAAAAGTATCTAACATTTCCTGAAACTCTTAGATATAGAAATTTCCGAGGCTTTTTTGTCTTTGAATTTAATGGATAAAATGATTCTTTTTCCTATCCAGGTTCTTCCCAATTCATAAGTCCAGATATCACTTTTAAAATAATTAAAACCATCTCCTATTTCCTGGGTAATTTCATGACGGGTCTTCCCAAGCAAGTGGTTAAATTTTTCTTTCATCATTGTGTAAGTGTTTTGTGTTGTGTTGGGGGTTAATTATCAAAAAAGAGACCAGACTGTCAAACAACATTCTGGCCTCCACACAAAGACAAATATTTAACCTTAAAATAGTTAAAATTTTAACTAAAATATAATTAAAATACGATTTTATTTCATAAAAAACTTAATTACACAATATAAATTAAGGCTGAAAAAAATTTTATAGGGAACTAAACAATTTCAGCCTTAAACATTTGTACTTTTAGAAAAGTATATCTAAATAGTATGCTTTTTGATTAAAATCATCCTTCTAAAAATGATCTTGTTTTGACTAACAAAAGCAACCGTGCAAAAATAGAACACTTAAAGCTTAAAATAAAATATTTTCTATAGAATAAAAATCACAATACATAGAAATAATTCTATAAAAAACCAGATTTTATAAGTGATAAAAAATAGCATGACTCATTAAATCAAAATATTTAAAACGACATTACACCTTATAATTTTAGAAAAAAAAATAATCAGACACCTAAACATATTAAAAAAAAAACACCATTTTTTTAAACAATCCAAGTATTTTGGTTAAGTTTTTGAAATGAAAAAATTAAACTATTATTAAGCTATTAGTTTAAAAATTTCAAAATAACTAAAAACTATTTCCGGATTATGATTTTTGAAGATAACTCACAGGATAAACATAATTTATCGTTCATTAAAAACGTAATTAATTTTTATGGTGATCAATCACTGATATTAAATTCGCTTCAAAAAATAAAGCAATGTACTTTATGCGACATGAAGAGAAAAATGATTGACAAATATATTAAAGAATACCTCCTTCATTTAAATCAATATACAAAAAACGAAGAATCTCAATCAGTACCTGAGCATTACAAACTGTCGTCGGCTTACGCGAGAGAATCTTATAATAAGGTTTTGCAGGAGGAAAAATACCTACAAAACCTCTTATCTATACTTACTATTGATTAATGTGCATATTTGATTCTCTCTTCTTCAAGGTCAATTCTCATCATATGCTTTCTTATCAGATCTTCATCGAATTCTTTATGGTGATTCTGATCTATGAGTAATAAGCGCTGCTGGTTTAAAACGTCGAGATAAGCCAGCTTTACTTCAGGAGATACCTGAATATTGGACTCGTCGTCTATTTTTTCCTTCCATTTACTATGTATACTTCTCAAAAAAGGACTTTTTTCCAGAATATCACCATAATGTTCAGTAAGATATTCCAACGTATGTTTAGCCATCATTTTCCTGATAACCTCATCAGCTTCTTCATCGGATAAATAATCATCGAAAGATGGCATATTAACTTTCCTAATTAAAAAAGGAAGTGTAAGCCCTTGCACAAGAAGAGTGGTCAATATAACAATAAACGTGATAAACAAAATAAGGTTTCTTTGTGGGAAATCCGGACCACCAGGGTATAACTGGGTGGGAATCGAAAGTGCAGCAGCCAGAGACACTACCCCTCGCATTCCTGTCCATCCCATAATAATCGGCGCTTTAAATCCTGGACTTCTGGTATCAGCAACCCTGATATAATTTCGGGCAATGAGCGTAATAATTACGGCTCCATAAGCAGACAAAAGTCTCACCACAATCAGTACTCCGGTAATCAGCAACCCATAACCAATCGCTGCAGAAAGACTAACTCCTTCTAATCCAGAAGTAATTTCAGGCAGGTCCAGTCCTATTAGCAAGAAAACAAGACCGTTGAGTACAAAAGCAAAGCTTTGCCAAACATTAATCCCCCGCAGTCTTGATGATGCACTTAAGATACGGTGCCGGTGGTTAGATAAAAGCAAACCTCCACTGACCACAGACAAAACTCCGGAGCTATGAACCTCTTCTGCTGCGATATACATAATATAAGGGGCTACAATTGTCAGAATAGTATCCATATTGGCATCCGTAGGAAGATTTTTGTGTATTTTCATAAAGATCCATCCTATTAACAGACCTATGCCTACTCCACCCACAACCATCCAGGAGAAACTAAATACAGCTTCATGCCATATGAATTGACCGGTAGCTACTGCTACCATTGCAAAACGAAGTATAATTAGCGAGGACGCATCATTCAAAAGACTTTCACCTTCTAAAATGGAAGCCATCCTTTTCGGTACTTTTACAAACTTGAGAATCGCTCCTGCACTAACAGCATCAGGAGGAGAAACAATTCCACCTAATAAAAATCCTAGTGCCAAAGAAAATCCCGGAATAAAATAATTGGCGACAAAAGCCACAGACATGGCGGTAAGGAAAACGACTACGAAAGCAAAGCTCCCAATAATACGTCTCCATTTCCATAATTCTTTCCATGAAATAGACCAGGCTGCTTCATACAGCAAAGGAGGAAGGAAAATAATAAAAATTAATTCTGGATCAATTTTCATTGCCGGAACCCCCGGAATAAAACTAATCAGCAAGCCTGCAATAACAAGCAATACAGGATAAGCGACTTTTATTTTGTTTGCCAGCATAACCAGCAGTACAATAGCCACAATAAGGGATAAATAGAATGGGAAATTCTCTATCATTTGTTCGATGTTTTTAGTAATGCAATGATAGTGATTTACAGACTTTTAATCAATAAGAAATCACTATTAATAATAAAACACTACAATATAAAAAATTGAATTAATTTTAATCTTAAAAACATATTATTTAACAAATTTCATTCTAATTCTCTATAAAAACAAGAGAACACCTATTGATACAGTATCAACTTCAGTACATCGATATCATAAGCTCATTAATATAAAAAAAAACACCTATTAGTCAGTTTTAACGATTGATATTATCGAAAATAATCATTTTTTAGATTAAAAATTTATCAGGAACTTTGTATAGTCAATTCTTAGATATATTAATGGAACAGATCAACAATACTATAAATCCGGCTGATAAAGCAGTTAAAAATAGTCAGCGTTTTAAATATATCAAATTATGTATTTTCCTTTCCGGATTATCTGTATTTGCTCAACTTTATCTTTTTCAACCATTGCTTCCCATTGTTGCAGATCATTTTCATAGCAGTGTCGGAGACAGCTCATTGCTGGTTTCCTCTTCCACAATAGGAATGGCAGCTGGCCTTTTATTCTTTGCTTTTAATGCGGACAGCTACTCCAGGAAAAAATTAATGACATTTTCTTTAGTATCTTCTGCACTCCTCACCATTATATCAACATGGATTCCTAGTCTTACATTATTGATCTTTATAGGGGTTTTAAAAGGATTCGTTATTTCAGGAGTTTCAGCGGTAGCACTTGCTTATCTTACAGAAGAAGTTCACACTTCCGTTGTTGCTTTAGCTATCAGCATGTATCTCAGCGGGAATACTATTGGCGGAATGAGTGGGAGAATTCTGGCAACAGTACTGGCAGGAGAACTGGGATGGAGAACTGCCGTTTTGATTATCGGGATTGAAAGCCTCATACTAGGAATTATATTCTGGAAATTATTTCCGGATTCAAAATTCTTCAATCCTCAAAAAGTAGATTATCATCTGAAGATAAAACAGATGCAAAAGTTTCTCACCGATCCGTATACGCTCCGCCTCTATCTTATTGCAGCATTGCTGATGGGTACTTTTGTAAGTGTATACAATTATCTTACTTTTCGTCTGGAAGCTCCCCCTTTTTCTCTTAATCATTTTTACATTGCTTTCATATTTCTGATGTATACCTTTGGTGTTTTTGGGACCATGCTTACAAGCCGGTTGTCAAAGAGAATGGAACAGAAAAGTATTTTAAAAGGAGCCATTCTTTTTATGCTGGGAGGAATTTCTTTACTACTGTCTGAAAATATCTATATTGTTATTTTTGGATTAGGCTTATTTACTCTTTCCTTTTTTGCTGCTCATACCATGGCAAGTCAGATGACCACCCTTCGGGCAAAAGAAGGAAAATCTTCAGCGACATCCATTTACTGGCTCTTTTATTATTTTGGCTCAAGTATTCTGGGAAGTGGCACCGGATATTTGCTTCATGGTACTTCCTGGACTTTTTTTATTCTATTTCTTATTTTCTCTATTCTTATTGCTTTTTCGCTTACTTATCATAAAATTCATCACAATTCATAATTTTACATCAATAAATGTTATTAATTTACATAAATAACTAATAATTAATGTAAATACAACTATTATATTAACATATATTTATATAAAATATATTCTGTAAGGCATAGTATTTGCAACTATATATTATACCACATCATACTTTCTTTAACCTTAACACTAAATATTATGAACGTTGCAGATCTTAAAATTAGAAATTTAGTCGAGTACAAAAATCAAATTTTCACGATTACGGAAATATTTCAAAATAATGAAAAAGATTATTTTGTTAAACTTGAAAATGATATTCATAGTATTTCTGCCCCGGCAAATTCAATTAGCCCTATTCAGATTACTGAAGAGTGGTTAGAAAAATTCGGTTTTTCAAGAACATACAGTTCTGATCAAAGGATTCGGTACGAGCGTCCCGAAGAGTTTATTAAATACGACTTTGATTTAAGTCCTAAAAAAATTCTGGAAGGCCTGAAAATATACGGAAATTCAATCCGGTGTAAATACATCCATGAATTTCAAAATATATTTTCGAGTCTGTGCGGAAAAGAGGCTAATACGCTCATTAACGTCCGGTCTTAAAATTTGAAGGTTAAAACAACTATAGGAAGAAGCTGTCTCACTTTTGAGACAGCTTCTTTTTTTATGCAAGCAAAAAGCAGATACCCATTGGATTCGTGGTATCTGTATTTGAATATTTTAAAACAAGAAGCCTTTAAACAATGTTTAAAGACTTCTCCACCACTGAAATATAAATATGAAAAAATATTTTAAAAGGAATGATTAATAATCATTTGATTTTTACCGATCCAATTCGGTCGCTTCCAGCATTAAATAATGCAGTTCTGTATTTTTTACAAAAGGTTTTAGCAGTTCACTTCCTGGACCAAACATAGCCAGTTCTACGTAATCCCCGGAATGATCCATACTGATCCACCCGACAGAATTATGGTTTTTCTGAATTTCCGAATAGAGTTTAAAGGGAAGCTTTTTATAGTTATACAATCCATCTTCTTTTTCCAGACTGTTATAGAAACTTAAAAGATGCTTTGCTTCATCATTGGCAAGACTCAACTTATTGGTCTCATAAATCCAATCTTTAATCTGCTGAAGATTAAAATCGGGATGAATGGCATTCAGGATATATTCATTCGTAAATCTGTAATCAGAAATTGAATTGAATTTTTTTGTGGAGTCAACCCCGTAGATTGTTCCAGGATTTGCGTTACCATGATCTGTGGTAATAATGACTAATGTATTTTTATCTTTTTCCGCAAAGTCAACAGCAACTTTCACTGCTTCCTCGAAAGCAATTTGGTCGTGAATGAGGGCGCTAACATCATTGGCATGAGCTGACCAGTCTACTTTTCCTCCTTCAATCTGAAGGACAAAACCTTCTTTATGATCTTTCATCTGATTTATAGCTGCTTTCGACATTTCAGCAAGCGTCGGTGTGCTTTGCAAGTCAACAGTGTTGGACCTGTCTATAGCATAAGGTAATGCCCCTGTACTGAAAATACCCAGCACCTTTTTACCTTTCTCAATGTTCTGCAGAGCCGATCGGTCTTTCAGAATCTGATATCCTTTTTGTCGGTACAGTCCATAGACATCCTTTTTATCTTCTCTTTTTGCAGGGTTAAAGAATTCGTCACCACCTCCCATCATAACATCAAACCCAATATGAGCATACATTTTTGCTATTTCAGGTTCGGCATTTCTACTGGCTGAGTTTACACAAAATCCCGCCGGTGTAGCATGCGTAATGGTTACAGTGGTTACACAGCCTGTTTTCTTGCCTGCTTTTTGGAATTTTTGCCAGATAGGCATGTACTTTTCTCCATTAGCTCCGATATTTAGAACTCCATTTTTTACCCGGAATCCACCTCCGAATGAGGAGCTTGCAGCCGCGGAATCCGTAACGATTGAGCTTGCCGATGCAGTATCCATTAATGCTCTTGATACTTTGTTTTCAAGATAAAGATTGATCCAATATCCATTTCTACCCAGAATATTCTGAGAATACAAATTAGCCATTGCCAAGGTTCCGGAACTCATCCCATCACTAACCATGAAGATAATATTTTTGGCTTTCCTCTTCCCTTTCGGCAGTACATCAGCCGTGTTGGCTAAAAGATCAATGGGATTAATAGCCAATATTCCGGAAAGCAGTGCCGAACCTTTTAGAAACTTCCGTCTGTCCATCTTTTACTAGAATTTTGCATTACAATAATACTTATTAAACTCAAATAACGAAACATTGTTGCATTAATTAATTATGAATTAAATTTTAATGCAACCTCAAATATTTTCAGGAAAAGGATCCTGAAAATGTATTCCATTCTCAAACACACTTTTCTCATCATCAGTCAAAAGGCAGCTTTCAAGATCACCCAACATTTTTTCTTTATCCAGATCCTGTCCTATAAAAACCAGTTCATTCACCCGGTCACCCCAGTCTTTATCCCATCTGCTTTCTATAAATTCCTGATTTTGTATAAAAGACGGATATTGTACACGATGATTGAGTGGCATACTGCACCACCACACCCCTGCTTTTTCTAACCTGAAAGAACCCCCTGCTTGCGAAAAATTCAATGCATCATCGGATCTGGAAGCCAGCCAAAATAGGCCTTTCGCCCGCAATACTCCCTGCGGATATTCATTATTGAGATAGTCCCATAATCGTACAGGATGAAAAGGCTTTTTATTTCTGAACACGAATGATCCAATTCCATACTCTTCTGTTTCAGGAGTGTGATGGCTCCCCTGCAGTTCTTTTTGCCAACCGGCAGACTGCTGTGCTTCTTCAAAATCAAATAAATGGGTATTCATAATTTCTGAAGGATTAACTTTTCCGAATTCCGAAAACAGGATTTTCGCAACAGGATTTAATTTTTTGATGGCTGCTTTCAAAAAATTGACCGTTTCAGCATCTACCATGTCTGTCTTGTTGAGAACAATTACATTAGCAAACTCAATCTGATCAGTTAAAAGATTGACAATTGTCCGGAAATCGCCTTCTATATCCGTAAGCTCCCGATCCATTAATAATTCATTAGAACCGAAGTCCCTGGAAAAATTATAGCAGTCTACCACAGTTACCATCGTATCTACATAACTGAAAGAAGAAAGGTCAATCCCATTTTCGTCATCCACATAGCTGAAAGTTTGCGCTACGGGAATAGGCTCACTAATCCCCGTACTTTCTATGAGCAGGTAATCAAAACGCATTCCTTTGCCAGCCGTTCTACTTCCATCATCAGATCTTCCCTCAACGTACAGCAGATGCAGCCATTACTCATCTCTACCAATTTTTCTTCTGTTCTGGAAAGGGTATTTTGATTTTCAATAAGACGTGCATCAATATTAACCTCACTCATATCGTTAACGATTACAGCTACTTTCAATCCCTCTTTATTATGTAAAATATGGTTTAACAAAGTGGTCTTTCCTGCTCCAAGAAAACCACTGAGAACTGTCACCGGTAATTTTTTGTCTACAATCATCAGATTAATGTTTATGGTGTTTGAAATTAATGATATGTCCGGCAATCAGTCCAGCTGCCCCAAGATAGATCAAAGGAACATGGATTTCATAAATCAGGTCAAGTGCTACCGAAATAGAAATTAAAATAATTGACATCCAGAAAAGCCATTTCAACCAACGAACTGAAGTTTGCTTTGTCACTCTGTACACCACTACCACACCAATCAAAAGAAAGCCAAGATCGACATAAGGGTTATGAGAAATTCCTAGTGGAATAACCATTAAAAGAGGAAAAATAATACAATGAATAAGGCATAAAACCGCTGCAGAAATTCCTATTGCATCTAAAATCTTTGATTTCATAATCTTTTATATTTGAACATTCCATCGCTAATTTGTAAAATTGTAAATCAAGTAAGAGTACTTATCATTCTGTAAGGTTGGATCCCTTAATACTCTTAACTGAATACGAAATCTTACAATACCTATTTAAGTTTTGAAATACTTATTGTAACTTTGTTGCAAAAGTATATATAAATTTTAATAAACGCAACTTTGTTGCAATAATTCATGAAACAAGTCAGAAATACCCACGCAAAAACAGAGATATTGAATATTATCAACAACTCTGAGAACGCATTGTCACATACAGCTATACAAGAAAAAATAGGTGATTTATGCAACCGTGTTACGATCTACCGAGTCTTGGATCGATTGGAAGAGGAAGGAAAAATCCACAAGATCGTTAATGTTGATGGTGTTGTCAATTATGCCAAATGTCATCACTGTGAAGAAAACAATCATTCACATAACCACATTCATTTCAATTGTGAAAAGTGTCAATCGGTTACCTGCATAGAAAATATTGTCCCTGAAATTTCATTGCCGAAAAATTTCATTGCCAAAAGCTATAATTTTGTAGTAAGCGGAATTTGTCCTAAATGTATCAACTAATCAGAATCATTTATTCTTCTCCCTTAATGTATCTTTTTAAGCGCTGAAGTCCATCTTCCAGCATTGTTCTGGGACAGGCAATATTGATCCTGAGAAATCCTTCTCCTGAACTTCCATATATACTCCCGGCATTAAGCCAGAGCTTTTCTTTTTTAAGCAATGATTGAGAAAGGTCATCAGATTTCTCTCCCATAAAATTACAGTCCAGCCATACAAGATAGGTGGCCTCTAAAGGACTTACTGTAATTTCCGGTATATATTTTTTGCAAAACTCAACCAGATACAGGTAATTATCATACAGATATTCTTTTAAATCTTCCATCCAGCTACGCCCATATTTATAAGCAGCAATCAATGCCTCTGCCGCAAAGGGGTTAACAGATTCTGTTTCCTGCATGATCAGTACTTTTTCAATCTTTTTGAGTATTTCTTCATCTTTACTGATGGCATAAGCTACTGACAAACTGGATATATTGAATGTTTTGCAAGGTGACCCGCAAGTTACCGATTTCAGATCCAAATTCTCTGCAACAGAAGCAAAAGAGATATGACGATGGCCATTATAAACAAGATCCGCATGGATCTCATCCGAAACTACCATCACCTGATATTTCGAACAAATCAATGCTATTTTTTCCAGTTCCTCTTTGGTCCAGACTCTTCCAACAGGATTATGAGGGTTACATAAAAGCAACATTTTCGTTTTCGGATCAGAGGCTTTTCGTTCAAAATCCTCAAAATCGATCTGATAGCTTCCATTGGAATACATCAAATGATTTTCAACAGCATTACAGCCACAATTCTCAATAAGTGTATAGAAATGATTGTAGACAGGAGACTGCACTAAAATCTGATCTCCGGGCTGGAGATAGGCTCTTATAACAGCCGAAATGGTGGGTATCATTCCAGGAACCGGCAACAGCCACTCTTTTTTCAAAACGATCTGATGGCTTAGTTTCCACCAATCTATTATTGCATCATAAAAAGCAGCAGGAATCGTATTATAGCCAAACACTCCCTGAGCAGCTCTATCTGAAAGTGCTTTTATAATTTCAGGAGGTGTTTTAAAATCCATATCAGCCACCCACATCGGTAAAACATCAGCATCTTCTATCATATCCCATTTTATGGAATCAGTACCTCTTCTTGGTATTATTTCATCAAAATTGTGTTTCATTTAAGACTATCTAAATAATGTTTCAAGTCGGAAATACTTTTTATTTGTAATTGTCCGGCTTGTTCTTTGCGCATCATTAAAGCGTAGGAATTATTAAAGCCCAACGGCTTTAGCCATTCCATACCATATTGTTTTTTAAATTCAGCATCCACATATTCAAAGGTTTCCTCTGCGCTTTGAGTCACTTTTTTTATAGTGGATTCATTAGGTTTTAAAAGGACTAAAAGTCCGGTTCCGGTATATTCCGGATAAAAATCAATAGCATCATTGACTAACGCATCGAAACAAATTTTAGTACCTCCCAAACCTGTTTTAGTTTCTACTTTATAATCTGTATATCCTTCAATCAGCATTTTATACATTTCAGCCAGGATATACTGTTCTCCAAAAATTTTTGATCCTATCCGTATAGTTCCACCACTCCTTTTCCCCGGATTTTTCAGGAGATTATTTTGTTTTAAAAAATCTTTAGCAATTTTCTCGGGCGTCTGATGAAGATAGTCCGACCGATAATTAAGATCCGTCATGATGGAATCATTAAACTTCCCTGCTAACAAATTTAAAGTTTCCTTCAATTTAGGAAAATTATTTAATGTTTTTGTTTTAATAACCGGCGCTGCAAAATAAGGAGGAAATATTTTTTTATCATCATCCAATACATATAAGTCAAAAGCCTTAATACGTCCGTCAGTAGAATATCCGCTGATTAAATCCAGCTCTTTATCATAAGCGGCTTTATACATGATAGCGTCACTTACTATGAGCGGTTTTACATTAAGCCCATACACTGTCCTTAAACCAATATCTCCATCTTGCCTACCCATAAACTCCGGAGTAAAACCAGCTTTCAATTTATGCTCAGATGAAGTGTTGAATACATAGATTCCACCAACAACGATCAGTATAACAGGGATGACATAAGCTATTTTTCGGAGACTTCCATATCCTGATTTCTGTAGTACTGCAATCAGTTGATCCAATATAATGGCAAGCAATGCCGCCGGAATAGCTCCGGCAAGAATCATATTGGTATTATTAAGTGAAATTCCTCCAAATATAAATTCTCCCAACCCTCCTGCTGCTACAAAGGAAGCCAGCGTAGCTACTCCCACATTAATTACAGCTGCTGTTCTGATACCTGCAATAATCACAGGCATAGCCAAAGGAAGTTCCACTTTAAAAAGTAATTGCCTCCGGCTCATTCCCATTGCTTTTGCTGCTTCTACTACTGCTGGGTCTACTCCTGTAATCCCGGTATAGGTATTTCTGATTATTGGCAAAAGCGCATAGATTAATAATGCTACAATAGCAGGAGTCGCTCCGATTCCAAAAGCCGGAATCATAAAGCCCAGTAAGGCGATACTCGGCACCGTCTGCAAAATTCCCGCTGTTCCTAATACAGGATTTGCTAATATCTTTTTCCTGGCTATCAGTATTCCCAATGGAAGCCCAACAAGGATCGCCAATAATAATGACACAAAGGTCAGTCCAAGATGTTGTATAACTTGAGTCAGGAGCTTATCCTGTTGTTCGGCAATAAACTGCCAAAGATTTTGCTGTGTCATCCTATCTCCATTTTTCTGTATTGATTGAAAGCCATGGTCAGGGTTTCATATCGATCATTATTCTGATGGTCAGCACTTAATTTTTGAAGCGCATCCCAGACACTTAAATTTTCTGTCATATTCCATCCGGTTTCCGGTTTTTGCCCTTCTGAAAGAAATGGACGGATATTTTCCAGAGTCGCCACTTTATATTCCAGTAAAAGGCGATTCTCTGCAAAAAAGTTTCTTACAAAGTCATTCTCCGGTCGGTACAGCATTTCTTTTGGAGTTCCGATCTGAACAATTTTACCTTTATCCATCAGACAGATGCGATGCCCCAGTTCAAAAGCCTCCTGTACATCATGGGTAACCAGAATAATTGTTTTGTTTTTAAGTTCTTCTAAAGATTTAAATTCCGAATGGATATCTGCTTTGGTGATATTGTCCAGCGCTCCAAATGGCTCATCCATTAATAGTATTGGGGTATCGGCAATCAATGCTCTTGCAATTCCAACCCTCTGTTGCTGACCTCCACTCAGTTCCTGAGGAAAACGTGAAAGAAGTTCTTCCGGTAAATGGAGCTTATGAAGCAGTTCTTCTGTTCTCTTTTGAATATCTTTTTTATTCCATTTCAGCAATTCAGGAACCACAGCTATGTTTTGCCGTATTGTATAATGAGGAAATAAACCGGCATGTTGCATTACGAAACCAATGTGCATCCTAAGCTGCTCCAGAGGCTTATCCCGGATATTTTCACCATCAATCCATATATCTCCCGAATCTGCTTCTATCAAGCGGTTAATCATTTTCAGCGTTGTTGTCTTTCCGCAGCCACTGGTTCCTAAAAGCACCAATATCTCCTGATCATTCGCCTCAAAGGAAATATGATCTACCGCAATTCTTTCGTCAAAACTTTTAGTAATCGATTCTACTTTAATCATAGGCATCCATTATTTAGCCAATCTAATGCCTGTAAACTGCCATTGCAAGCTTGCATGAAAGAAATTCCGATAAGTATTCCTGCTGTGCCACGGAGATGTTGCCACTGAAGCCCCGCGCAGAACCATCTGGTTAACCATAAATTTACCATTGTATTCTCCTACAGCTCCTGCTTCTTTTTTGAAACCGGGGTAAGGTAAATAAGCACTTCCTGTCCATTCCCAACGATTTCCCCATTTGAATTTTTCAGAGGCAACCTCCCATTCTGCTTCTGTAGGCAGGCGCATTCCTTTCCATGCAGCATAAGCTGACGCTTCATAAAAATTAATATGACAAAGAGTTTCTTCAAGATCGAGTTCCTGTAACCCTTCTAAAGTATAGTACATCCATTTGCCATCTATATGATGCCAGTACAATGGAGATTGTGCATTATTTTGTTTCACCCAATCCCATCCTTCGGCATGCCAGTGTCTGAAATCAGTATATCCTCCGTCTTCTATAAACTGAAGATATTCTCCATTCGTTACCGCGCGGCTGGCTATTTTAAAATCCGGCAAATAAACTTTATGCCGTCCTAATTCATTATCAAAACAAAACCCGTTTCCTGAAAATCCAATTTCATAAATTCCTTCCGCAAAAGAAATCATTTCCATAGGAACAAGCTCTTCCTTTTCTGAAGCCTTATTTTTCTTATATACAGGGAAAAGCGGATTGTGTCCTAAAATATATTTGATATCCGTAAGTAATAATTCCTGATGCTGTTGTTCATGATTCAATCCTAATTCCAATAAGGATTCTACAGAGTCGGTCAGCCACTCACTTTGAAGGAAAGCCTGCATTTGTTCATCCACATACTGCCGGTAACGGTAAACATCTGCCACCGAAGGCCGACTCAGGTTTCCCCGATCTGTACGGATCACTCGAGCTCCGATGGTCTCATAGTAGCTATTGAATACAAAATTATATTGAGAATCAAAAACTTCATACCCCGGAAAATGGGGCATCAGTATGAAGGTTTCAAAGAACCAGGTTGTATGTCCTAAATGCCATTTAGGAGGGCTTACATCAACGATAGGTTGTACTACGTAATCCTCAATTTCAAGAGGAGCACAAATAGCTATAGAATGATTACGGATATCCGTAAATTTTTTAACGGCTTTATTAATCTTAGGATTTGCTATCATCTTTTTAGATTTAATTATTTTGTGACGGTCCAGACAGAATCTATAAACCAGTTTTTTGAATCTCTTATTTCTCCTTTGATCTCAAAACCTGATTTTTCTGCCAGTTCTTTTATATCTTCTTCTGAAAATTTCTGTGAAACCTCCATATCAATCAGCTCATTCTCTTTGAATGATATGGACGTTTGATCTATCGTTACTACCTGATCAACAAGGCTCACCAGATAGCTTCTACAGGCTCCGCTTACCGGATCATAGGTTTGATAGTGCTGAAATTCTTTCAAATCGAAATCAGCATCCAGCTCACGGTTGATACGGGTCAGAAGGTTCAGGTTAAAGGCTGCGGTAATCCCTGTTTTGTCATTATAGGCATTTAAAATAGTATGTGGGTTTTTCTTTAGATCAAAACCAATGAGCAACTGATCTCCTGCAGCAAGATTTTGTTTTAAACCTGAACAAAAATGATAGGCCTCTTCCAGCTCCATATTGCCTATATTACCCCCTAAGAACAAAATCACTTTTCTTCTTGAGGACAGTGCAGCTGCCTTATTCAGCATTTCAAAATATTCTCCCTCCAGACATACTGTATGTAATTCCGGGATATTCTTTTCTAATTTCTCTTGTAAAATCGACAGAATATTTCCGGAAATATCAATCGGCATATAGGTAAAATCCGTTCCCTTATCTACCAAGTATTTAAGAAAGTAAGATGATTTCATAGCATCCCCTGCTCCTAGTTCAATAAGATCAAAGGGACTGCTATCCGATGTAATAAGATCTGCAATTTCTGCTGTTTTATTTTTGAATATATCCAGCTCACATTGGGTGAGATAGTATTCGGGCATGGCCATGATTTTCTGGAACAGCTCATCTCCTATTTCATCATAGAAATATTTCGAAGATAACTTTTTAGGGGTATTTTGCAATCCCGATTTTATATCCAGGAAAAAATTTTCAGCCTTATTATGATTGTTTTTTATCTGAGTTTTGGTGTTTAAATTCATTTTACGTTTTCATTATAGGTTCGGTAAGCACTACTATTTTACCGTCGTCTACACTACTCTCCATAAAAGTATGCGCTTGATTATTCTCGCTAAATTTAAATATACGCTTAATTTTTGATTTAGCAATTTCATTTTTTTCAGCATATTGCAAAAAAACACGAAAATATCACCTTTAAACCTTGAGTTATAAAGAAAAATGATCTATTTGTTAAATATTTTTAAATAATTAAAAAAGATTTAACTTTTGTTAAAATAGCATGTACTCTTAGGCATTATTTCAATCACGCCATTGACCTGACTAGTCTATTTTTTTCGAAGAATTAGCACTCAGTCCCACCAATTTAGCAATAATAACGGCCGGAAATAAGATTCCCAACATGGAGAGGAACACGGACAGCATTTTGGTTTCCACCGATACGGGATGAATATCACCAAACCCCACCGTGGTTAAAGAAACTAAACTAAAATAGATAAAATGAACATAATCTTGATCCGAACCGGTCAACGTTATGGGTCCCGCAATAGATACTCCCGTTACCGCATTAATTATTTCAAATGCCAACGCTCCCATTAGCGCCAGCAGCAAATAAACATTTACTCCTCCGATAATACGGTACATATTGACACTGTCGTCACGAAAAAGCAAACGAACATTAATAGTGATAAAGACAATGGTATTGAGTATGGCAATTACATTTTCAAGAACATAGAATGAAAACGGATTATCTGAAAAACGAACCAATCTCAGAATACAGTGGATCATAAATAAACTGCCTGAAATTAACATCATCCATTTATTACGGGTTGAAAATATCCCTGAGAAAAATACACTCAAAAGTATGGTATTGTACAACAAAATCCCTTCTTTACTGTTATCCATAATGACAGGGGTAATGAATACTACTAAAAATAACATCAGCAACAGCACGACAAAACTGAGGTCCTCCAGCCAAAATGTTTGAAATTTTTCTAACGCTTTTTTCATCAGGTTATATGTATATAACAGTCTATAAAGTTAACAATAATCAGCTACTTCACTGTTTAAATCTTATCATGAATATTGTAACAGATTACAAGATACTTCAACTCTGAAAGTATTTCAGAGGCTTAAAAATATAAAAATACCTTATGAAAACAAAGATATACTTTTTAATACGCCGGATCATCAAACAGCATCAACGAATCAAGTGGTCAATATTATTTATCAAATTTCCAGTCATAAAAAATATGTTTTGACAAATTATATTTATAAAAATATTTTTTATTAAAATTTCATAGAAAAAACTAATTTTATATTTTCATTTTTACAAAAAAAAATAAACGGTTGTCATATTTTAACCGGAATTTGAGCTGATAAAAGAATTCTTTTTAAATTCAAATTCCTGAAATATCAACAATCTGAATTGAATAAAAAAGATTGAACTCCTTACTATTATGAAGAAAGCAGGAATTATTGGCTGTGGCTGGCTGGGCTCACGGATTGCAGAAGTACTTTCAAAACATTTTGAAATGTATACCACGATTACGAATCCGGATAAAATAGAGCAACTGGAATCTAAAGGGTTCCATCCTCGTCTTGCTAATTTCCCTGATTATTTATTGACTGAAAAGCACGCTCAATGGGATGTCATCAATAAGCTTGATATTCTGATCATCACGATTCCTCTTTCAGGGAAAAGCTGTTGTGTCAGTTCATTATACAACAGAATCCAAAACTTACTTTCCTTTATAGGCGAATTTAACGGGCAGCTGTTTCTCATGAGTTCGACGGGGGTGTATCCTGATCTTTCCAAAGAATTTTCTGAAGAAGATATGCCATCTGATCGTATTTCAGGTGAAAGAATGATCAAAGCAAAGTATCCTCAGGTTAATGTTTTAAGGTTAGCCGGACTCATGGGTGACGACCGTTTTTTGAGCAAGTATAAGGTTTCCAACCTGAATTTCTTCGTTAATCATATTCACTATATGGATGTCTGTTCAGTCATTAAAAAAATGATTGAAAAACAGGTTCATTCCAAAGTCTATAATGTAGTAGCTCCGATTCATCCTGTAAAATCAGAAGTGATCAGTATTCAAAAGAATGTTCCTCATTCAGAGGAACTTAATGCTGAGGGGAAAATAATTTTGTCTTCCAGACTTATTTCCGAGCTTAATTTTACATTTATCCATGCAGATCCAAGGTATTTTCATCAGCTGAGCTCTACCGAAGGACATTCATAATACAATAAACAGAGTATATAAATTTATGGTAGGAGTCTCTTCTCCCCAACAGAACAAAATACACCCAACCTAATCATAAACCCTATAGTATGAATGATAATACCTCTATCTGGAAAAAAGTAAAAAATCAGCTCCAACGTATAAAAACTTCGATTACCCCCGGCAAGCTAACGTTAATAGCGAGCGGTTATGGAATTCTGATCAGTGCTGTCATCTTTTTTATTGTGGTATCAGCCGACAAATTCCTTCCTGAAATAGGTTTGGGCAATTTCATTTTATTCCTGATCCTTTCTTTTTTAGTGAGTTATGTTATCGGTTTTCTTATAGGTGGCCTGGCAGGTTTACTTGGTAAAACCCCACCCAATTTCAGATACGCGATAGGCTTCGTACTCTTCTTTTTCTTCTATTTTATTTTGCTTACCCCTACCTTCCGCTGGATATTAACGGCCTTTATTATTATCTTCCCAGCTCTTACTTTTGGGGCATTATATTACTGGAAATCAAAATCTAAAGAACACTGGTCTTTAAGTCAAAAAATTTTAACTGCACTTTCACTTGTAACCGGAGCTCTCGGTTTAGTTATAGGCGGTTATATCTATTTATATGCTGGGCAATCACAATCTGTTCTAAAGAATTATAAGATGTCTGGTAGTCTCCCTGCTGCTATTGAAGCTTCCAACCCTGCCCTTCCGGGACAATATAAGGTTGCTTTTCTAAGCTATGGTTCAGGAAAAGATCAACACCGTGCCATCTATGGTAAAGACGTACGTATCAAAACACCATCTGTCGACGGTTCTATTCTTCTTAAGTCATGGGATGGGATTTCAGGTAAGCTGCGTACCCGATATTTCGGATTTGATAAAACACAACTTCCATTAAATGCCATGGTCTGGTATCCTGAAAATTTCCAGGGGCAAGCACCATTGGTCCTTATTGTGCATGGCAATCATTTGGCTCAGGACTGGTCGGAGGAAGGTTATGATTATCTGGGAAAACTTTTAGCCAGCAGAGGATATATTGTTGCATCGGTAGACGAAAACTTTTTAAATACGAGCTTTACGGATCTGGATCAAAAAGGTTTTAAGGATGAAAACGGTACCAGAGGCTGGCTGATGCTGAAGCATCTTCAACTATGGCGTCAATGGAATAAAGATCCTTCCAATCCTTTTTTTAACCGGATCAATATGGATCAGATTGCTCTGATCGGACATTCACGAGGTGGAGAAGCCATGTCTCATGCTGCTTTATTCAATAAACTACCCTATTTCCCGGACAATGCCAATGAAATTTTTGATTTCAACTTTAATATCAAGGCTTATGTAGCTATTGCACCGGTCGACGGACAATACCAGCCTGCATCGATATTAGCTCCATTGGAAGATATCAATTATTTCGTCATACAAGGCGTACATGATATGGATATGCAATCTTACGGAGGACTTGCCACTTACAAACGGATTAAGTATTCCCCCGACTATCAAGGTTTCAAAGCCGGTTTATATGTTCATCAGGCCAACCACGGCCAGTTCAATACTTCCTGGGGAAAGTATGACTCCAGCAGTCCCTACATTAACCAATTTAACATGACCAATCTGATGCCTGAAAATGAACAACAACAGATTGCCAAAGTATACATCAGTGCCTTTTTGGATGTCAATCTGAAAGGAGATATGAGATATAAACCTCTTTTTGTAGATTACCGTTATGGCCGTCAGTGGCTTCCGAAACATATTTATTTCAATCAGTTTGAAGACAGCCAAACTACTTTTATTGCACGTTATGAGGAAGATCTTAATCTATCTACCGCCACTTCGCAAGGGGTCACCATTAGTACTGAAAACCTCAGCCTCTGGAGAGAAGCACAGCAAAAACTGATGTGGAATAATCTTATTTCCAGGGCAGTATATATCGGATGGAACCATCAGGAAACCACTAATAAACCAGGCAGATATATATTTAATTTTGCAGAAAATACACATCCGGATTTAAAGGATCATGCATTGGCCTTTAATCTAGCGGAAAGTGACGAGCCTTCTGTAGCCGTAAAAAGGGGCATAAAAAAGAAGAAAGAGGAAAAAGAAAAAGCTCCAAAAAAAGACCAGGAGAAAAAGGCAATTGACTTCAGTATTGAAATTACAGACCAAAAAGGCACCCGTGCCCGGTTTCTTCTGAGTGAATGTGCCCCTTTGCAGCCTCAATTGAAAAAGAATTTAACCAAATTAAGCTTTTTCAATGATAATGCAGATGCAGAAGCTATTCCGGATTTCTTTTATTTTGATTTCAATATGCTTCAAAAGAAATATCCACAACTAGACTTAGGTAGTCTAAAATCCATTTCCTTTATCTTTGACAAAAGTCCTGAAGGAGTAATCGTTTTAGATGATGTAAGTATTGTAAAACTTCCTGGTACCCGTTAACTCACCATTTTTAAATACATGGATATAGATCCAAAAGGTGCTTTATTTAAAACAAACTGATATGATAAACAATAATGATAACAAGCTCTTCCTGGGAATGGTTGTATTTGATGGTTTTGAATTACTGGATGCTTTCGGACCTCTTGAGATGTTTGGTTTACTAAAGGATACGGTAGAGATTTTGATCATAGGCCAACACCATGGAACAGTAAAGAGTAATGCAGGCCCTTCGGTAGTTATAGACCGCACTTTTGAAGAAATCGAAAAGCTGGATATTCTGATGGTACCTGGCGGAGGCGGAACCAGGCAAGAAGTCAACAATCAACCTTTCTTAGATGCTTTAAAAAAATTAGGAGAACGGACACCGCATGTTGCTTCTATTTGTACAGGATCCGCAATTTTAGCTAAAACAGGATTAACAGATGACGTAAAGGCCACTACCAATAAACGGGCATATCAATGGGCTACAAGCCAAAGTGATCAGGTTTTATGGATTAAGGAGGCACGCTGGGTTGAAGACGGGAAATTTTTTACTTCATCAGGCGTTTCGGCAGGAACAGATATGGGATTAGCTCTTATAGAAAAGCTTTTTGGGCATGATGAAGCGATTAAAACGGCCAATGCTGCGGAATACATATGGAATGAAAATCCCCATGATGATCCGTTTGCAAAGCTAAATGGTTTAGTAGACTGATACAAAGAAGCTTATCATTAAAAGAATTGATATTCAAAATAAGATTGGATTACTTTCAACAAAAATTATGTACTACACTTAAAATCAGGCTTTATCTCTCTTCCACCAGCAGGATAAAATAGTACATTTATCAGGCATTATTTCTTAATATACTACCATGAAAACAGTAGAAATTATAACGGATAAAGGGTATCCCGTTTCTGCCAATGTCTTTGAGTCGCCGGAAAGTAAAACAATTCTTATTATCGCTTCTGCCACAGGAGTGAAGCAATCTTATTACAGAAAGTTCTCTGAATTTGTGTGTGAAAAAGGTATTTCGGTCATCACTTTTGATTATTTAGGAATCGGACAATCGCTTACACAACCTATTCAAAAACTGAATAATAATGCTTCTGACTGGGGAGCAACCGATTTGCATGCTGTCGCAGAATATGCAAAAAAACATTATCCTGAATTAAAGATTACCTTATTGGGGCACAGTATCGGAGGACAACTAATCGGACTATCTTCATCTTCAGTATATGCCAGTAAAATTATCCTCGTAGCAGCACAAAGCGGCTATTGGAAATTCTGGAAAGGTTTTGAAGGATATAAATTGTGGATGTATTGGAAAGTCCTTTTTCCTTCTCTGATCAATATATTTAATTATTTACCCTCTAAAAAAATGAGCGGCATGGAAAATTTACCCAAGAATGTGGCAAGGCAGTGGATCAAGTGGTGCCTATCTCCAGATTATCTCTTTGGAAGTATTTCTGATCAATATTTATTTTACAAAAATATCACGGCTCCCCTAACTTCCATCAGTATCAAAAATGACAAGTTTGCACCACGAAAAGCGGTTGAATGGATTACAAAGAAATATGAGAACACGGCCAGTAAAAGGATTCACTGGTCACCAGAAGACTTTAGTACTGATACCATAGGACATTTTGGTGTTTTCAGGGAAAAGTTTAAAGATGATATTTGGCCATTACTTTTAAATGAGATTAAACACAGCTAATTTCAAAAATAGTATATTGCATTAAAGGAAACCCGGGATTTTTTAATGTAATGAGAGGCATTAAACGGTCAGAGTTTTACATATTTCTAAAGCCATTTTGAACCGATTCATTCTATACATAGACAAAAAATGAGATTACCTATATCCTTTCTTCTAATAGCCTTATTTTATGGAACTATTGTTTTTTCGCAAACACCCGAAAGGAAATTTGTGACCATTAACAGCAAAAAATTAGCGTACAAAATTTTCGGAGCTGAAACAAGAAAAGCGAATGAACCTTTCCTCGTGTTTGAAAGCGGGCTGGGCTCCGGCGGAGGTAATTTTTCAAATCTATTTTCTTTTCTTCCCAATGATATTTCAGGCATAGTCTATGACAGAAATGGGATTGCCGAGTCAGAAACCGATCCTTCAATAAAAACTGATGCTGATGTTATAAAAAGGCTTCATGATTTACTGAACACTTTAAAAATAGCCCCTCCTTATTTATTCATAGGACATTCTATCGGCGGACCATTCATTCGCTTATATGCTTCCACTTATCCCGATGAAGTTTCCGGGCTTGTATTTATAGACCCCACCGATTATATGCTCACCCATGAAGAAGATGAATATGTAAAAAATAAGACTTCCAGTTCAACCGGATACAGGGATTTATTTCTTATTAACCTGAATTATATTTTAAAAGACTCATCCATCTCAACAGGCTTTCAGAGTGAAGTTAAAAGGGAACTCAATGAGAGTTCACCTGTCTTTTTTAAAAACTATACCGAATTGCCACCTCTTAAAAATATTCCAGTCACGGTATTAATTGCTTACAATAAGCATATTGAGAATTATGAGACAGAAATGAATAAAAGCCTGAAATTAAATATTAATTTGGTTTCATGGTGGAAAGAATTAGACGATTTAAGAATAAAACACTATGCAGATATGATAAAAAATAATGCTGACAGTCGTGTCATATTATTACCACAATATAGCCATGGGATTCACCATCAGAATCCCCAACTTGTAGCAAAAGCGATACAAGAGACTTATGAAAATTGCCTGAAAACATTAACCAAAAAATAGGACAGAAAAAGAATTAAGCCATAAAGTTTATTCATAATAATGTCCAACCTCTATCATTAGATTTTCAAAATTAAAATAGAACCCAAAGCTGTCCCTTATTTTTCTGGGTTCCTGCTCTCCTACAATGCCACCGGCTTTTAAACGTTGGTATACTTCATTCACCTTCTCTACATTGTCCAACATAAATCCAATGTGAAAAGCTTCCGGATATGCAGGGTTTCCTTCTCTGTTTTTCATAATCACCAACGTAAAATTACCTTCTCCTTTTAATACGGTAACAATATAATCTCCTTTTATATCGACACATTTAAAACCGAAATAAGTCTCAAAGAATTGTGTCGTCTTTTCAACGTCGGCAACGACTAGGTTAATATGGTTAAGCTTCATCTTCTTTTTGTTAAAAAGTGAATTTAGCTATTATTTTTTAATTTAAAATAAATAGGTATCATATTAAAAGAAAAATTAAAGAAAAAGTCAGATGGTATCTTCAATCGTTATCGGGTGTTACATAAAAAAGATAATATAAACATCTGTGCAAATCTGAGTATTCTAAGACATATGCAAATTATATCTTGTTAAATTTACAAAAGGTTCTTCCCTTTTTACGACAGCAAATATTCTATATACAATTTTACAGCATACAGCATTGATAATAGAATTATGTGCTTTTCCCTGTTGTTTTTTTCTTTGGTAATAAGATTTTAATTCTTCATCATAAATTACGGCAGAATTAGCACCATTAAAAAGAATCGTTTTAATTCTTTTATTTCTAAGTTTACTTGTTTTAGTTTTGCCTTGAACACTTGTTCCTGATGTATGCTCAAAAGGAGCAATCCCTGCATAACAGTTGAATTTCCTTGGGTTTTGAAAACTTGTAAAATTATTCGTTAATACAATCATATAAGCTGCTGTGAGGAATCCAACCCCTTTCACTTTGGTTATTTTTTCAAAGTTTCGGTTGAGGTGTTGTTGATTATGGATTTCCTGTTTTATTTTTTCTTCAACTAATGCTATATTTTTATCCAGTTGCTGTATATGGCCCATAATATCATTAATTTCAAAACTTACATCAGCTATTTTATTGATCTGATAAAAAGCTTTTATCTCATTCTTGAACTGTGTTCTTACCTTTATCAAATGATTTCTGTAGGTAAGAAGATTTTTTATCTTAAGCAGTTCTTTACTGGGAAGGAGATAAGGTTTAAGTTCTTTGCAATATGTTTTTGCATACTTGGCAATCCTCCAGGCATCAACTCGATCATTCTTTCCTCTTTGTATTCCCTGACTTAATTTTATTTCGAGAGCCGGGACCTGATAATAGCTTATTTCTTGGCTTTCCAATATCCTGGCAAGGAGCAGCCCATAATTTCCTGTATTTTCAAAGCAATACCACAATTGAGCATTCTCTGGGATGTTTCTTGAAATCATACTTTCAATTCCTGATAGAGTATTTTCAACTTTAAAAAAAATGTCTTTCTCTTCAGAATCACTCATGATACAAACATCCAAGGTATCTTTGGAAATATCAATTCCTATAAAATAACTTTTCATAACTTTGGATTTAGGATTTATCCTGAATGAACCATTTTGAATAATGCTAAAACCTTTAATAAGCCTTAATGCTTAACATTCTAAATGGCAGATATTCAAAAGAGAAAATAAAGTCTGATACTCAGAATAGTTCTGTTCTGGAAATCTGTTTAGTTCACTTTATTTTCTCTGGTTCTTCAGAATATAATTATTATCTAATTTAATACTAATTCATTGTGTAAATCTAAAGGTCATCTGTGGTGAAAAAAAATTAAACCACAAAAGACACAAAAGTTATTTAAAACACTTAAGCTATTTAAGTTCAATTCATAATGTATAACAAGTACACATAAGTTTCTTAAAAATCAAAGATTTTTATAAGATCTGCAAAATCAGCTCAATCTGCGAGCAAAAAATAACATAAATATCTGTACAAATCTTAGTAATTTGTGGCTAAGATTAACCGATCATTAAGAGATTTCCCCTTCGAAATGACAAACTCCCGTGAAATCCATATTGAGAAGTCTTACACTTAAAAGATCTCAATGCATTCCTCTCCATTTCTTGGTGAAAAGCACTTGGTCTGACGGAACCCGGAATTCAAGTTTCTTTACCCAATGAAAAACCAGGCTTATATGCCTGGTTTTATGATAAAACTTAATATGATTTTATTACATCAATATATCATTGATAGATTGTATAGGCTTAGGCAGATCAGTTTCTCCCAGCATTTGTAACAGATCGATCTCAATTGTCCGGCAAATGGAAAGCATAGGTATATCAGTCGCCAAGCCTTCAAATGGATTTTCTGAATAATCCCCGATCAGCTCCATCACCACATAAACCCATCCTACAATGGTACCAAATGGAACCATGAGCCAGATACTGGCTTCCCCTAATTTTGCAAACTCTGCCACAATTCCCAGAGGGAGTAAAAAAATAAATATACAAGTGAAAATAAAGCTCAGACTGGCATATTGCCTAGGCAATGGAAATTTCTTGATCCGCTCTGCTTTACCCTGATGATCATAAAAATCATTAAGAACCTTCTGCATATCGATCTGTTTCCAGATATGCAAGTATTCTTTCTCTTCAAGTTCTGCTAAATACTGCGATTGTAAATTGATTATCTGTGTGGCTGCATTGGCTGTATTCTTCCACTCATCAGCATCTGAAAAATAGGCGGCCTTTTGCTTTTCGTTTAAGTAATCTTTATACACCCCTATTCCATAGATCTCTCTTCGCTTCATTCCTACTTTTCCAAAAATCCATTTCAGGCTGGCATGTTCCCATTCGGTTGGTACAAGCAGCTGTTCTCTTAATCTGTACAGCCAGGCAATATGTCGGTATATTAATTTTGTCTTAATAGCCTTGAGTTCCTCAGGAGAAAGCTCGCTATTGTAAATATAGGCATTAACCAGTACTCCCCAACTCCTGCTGCTATTGACAATAGCACCCCATATTTTACGGGCTTCCCAAACCCTGTCATAAGATTGGTTATTTTTGAATCCTACATAAAAAGCTACAGCCGTTCCAATCAGCGATACTGGTAACCAGGGAATAGAGATCCATTTCCAATCCATAATATCATACATGAACGAAACGATAGCCATATACCCAATAAGCCACCAAAAATGATGACCTGAAAATTCTAATAGCCTTTTTAAGGTAATATTTTTTTTAACAAGCATTGTGTGTGTTTTTCACTCACAATATAATAAAACATTTAAGTTTATTACAACTCTATAATAGATACTAACGAAAAAATGGAGTAATAGATCCGTAGTACTAAATTAAGTTGACTTTTACAACAAAGTAAAAATGACCAGTAGAACAAAACAGTTTGATCATGAAGGAGGTACATTTGTTTCAATAATAAAAATAAACAGACATGAAAAAAGTATGGTTTATCACAGGCAGTTCAAGTGGATTAGGAAGAATCCTTACAGAAGCCATCCTCTTAAAGGGAGAAATCGTTGTGGCTACCGCAAGAACACCATCAAAACTACAAGATCTTATCAACAAGTACCAGGAACAGATTCTTGTATTAGAACTCGATGTTACCAACCAGGGACAAATCCAAAAAGCTGTATCGGATACTATTTCAAAATTTGGACGTATTGATGTTCTTGTCAATAACGCCGGTTTTGGTATAACCGGTGCCACAGAAGCATTTACCAATGAACAGGTGCAGAGCCAGTTTATCGCTAATTTACTCGCACCTGTTGAAATATGCAGAGCGGTACTTCCTTATATGAGAAAACAAAAATCCGGCAGGATTTTAAACCTGAGCTCTGTTGGCGGACTTGTAGCCAGCATTGGCCTTTCCATCTATCAGAGTGCGTGGGCTTCAGTGAGGCATTAGCTAAAGAAACAGCTCCACTGGGGATCAAAGTCACTTCAGTTGAACCGGGTGGAATGGGTACTAATTGGGCTGGACCTTCAATGTCTTTTGCACCTCATGTACCTGGTTATGAATCTACTGTTGATTAGCGTGTAGAATTCTTTAAAAGTGGTAACTTTATTCCAAAAAGTGATCCCGATAAAGTGGCACAGGTACTCATTGAACTTACAGATAGCCCAACTCCACCTATTCATCTGGTCCTTGGAAGCGACGCCGTAGGAATTTTGAATCAGGCAGAAAGTCTCAGGAAAGAAGAGTATGAAAAATGGATGCCGGTAACACTCTCAACTGACGCCATCTAACGAGCTCTTACTATTTTGATCACAATAATTAAGATATCAGGATGAATAATAATACGGATCATAAGGCATTCAGCACCATAACTTACGCCTGTTATTCCAGCAGAATGAGGGATGGTGAGCAGTTTATACCACAACATGTTTTCAGCTATCAGATTGCAGGTAAACTCATCTACAACAATGGTGAAAATGAATATGTTTTTGATGAAGGAAGTTTCCGGTTAACACGAAGAAATACCCTGATTAAGTTTAATAAGATTCCACCTGAAAATGGTGAATATCAAAATATTTCCGTTTTTATAGATCAAGCAATGTTGAAGAGTTTGAGTATGGAATATGATTATAAGGCGACCAAAAACCACTCCAGCGAACCGGCTTTCCATATACCATCCAATGAACTGCTATCAGCTTATCTGGAATCCTTAAAACCATACGATCAGCTCGATAAGCCCGGAAATGAGATGCTAAAAAATTTAAAGCTAAAGGAACTTGTAGTCCTACTACTCGAAACCCATCCTTTTTTAAAGGATATATTGTTCGATTTTACCGAACCCGGAAAAATTGATCTGGAGTCTTTTATGAACCGGAATTTTCGTTTCAATGTATCGCTTGAACGTTTTGCCTATCTTACAGGCAGAAGTCTTTCCACCTTTCAGAGGGATTTTGAGAAGACTTTTGCCTCAAAGCCCAGAAAGTGGCTGCAGCAAAAAAGACTTCAGGAAGCCTATTACCTCATTAAAGAAAAAGGAGTGAGTGCTTCTGACGTATATCTTGAAGTCGGATTCCAGAACCTCTCTCATTTTTCGTTCGCTTTTAAAAAGATGTTTGGCCTCCCTCCTTCACAGGTGTTATCTTGATAATTCTTATTTAAAGAACTTTACTAATACTTAATTTATTGACAACCGGATTAGCATACATGGCTAAAAAACTCTGCTTTAAAGCTTCATCAGAAATATCAATACGCATTTCCATTCTTCTTTCGAACAGCATTTTTTCATTTTCTGTATAACTTTCAGAATATTGAGTTGTTTTATGAAGTAAGTCGTAAGCAATAAAATTCGTCGGCCAAAGTTTATAATTCCTTATAATAGAATCATCAATCACTTGCGCAATGGCCTGCAACTGCTTATTTTTATTGTCGAACTTCGACATGATTTCATCAAATTCTGTATCAAGTACATGCCCTGCGTGCAGATGAATATGTTTTTTCTGTCCCAATACTCCACTTAACATAGTTGTAAAGTCTTCATTATCATTCTTAACATACACCTCATTTCTTGATTTAGCCATCAATTGTGGGATTTTAAGAACGTCTGTAGGATCATATTCATATGAAATAGATAACGGAACGATTTTCAGTGTTTTGAAGAAATCAGTCAAGGGCTGATTACCCGCCGCCATAGCAAGCATTTTTAAGACGCCTTGTTGAGTAGCGTCATTCCCGTCTTTGGTCCTGCCTTCGCGTTGTGCAATCCATACGGAACGATTCTCTTCATTGAGCAGGTTATAAATATACTCAGACATTACCTTGGAACTTTCAAGCTGTTCACGAATAGGCAATCCTCTTTGAACTAAAAAATTACGGTTTAATTTTGCAAGTATATGCAGAAATTTTTTCTGTACAAGATTATCTCCGATTGCCGAAGAAGTCATGATCAATCCGAGATCCAGCAATACTAAATTGAGCAGACAAGTATCCAAAACAATATCTCTGTGGCTGGATACATATAAATAGGCTGTATTCTTATCCAACTGATCAAAACCGGATGTGCTCAGTCCTTCAGAACTTTGTTTTATAATCTGACGAACGGTTTGCGATATACAGCTATGCTGAAAATCACCTATAGAATGAATCTCTTTAAATTGGTCGAGCCAAAATTGTTCATCACGGTCCGGAAAAGTAAACTGCATTAATGCCTTCATCATAGGATGTCGGGATATGCTTAGCAGCGCATCATTTACTTCATGGTCATCAAAGGGCCTTATATCATCAAATTTCGACATCTCTTTATTTAAAAAATTAAACGCACTGCAAAAGAACAAAAAATTATTGACTACAACCGATGATCGATGTCATAATTGCTATTTTATAAATAGGTTGCTGAAAATAAGCTTTAAATTTTCTATCTTTTCAACACCCATTGCCTGGCATTATAACAGATTCTCTATTGAATAGCACTCTTATTGGTATTCTATAAATTCTGTAACTTGATTTTTCAAAAATAACAACATCATATGAATTATACATACTTTTTTCTACTTCTTTCCATTTTGATTTTTCCTCACTATACATGGGGGCAAGTACATGATTATAACAGTACTCAGGTAGACAGTACAACTTTTGTACAAACCCGAATGATTATGAACAATTTATCTACTGAAAAGTTCATTAAAAAAGTTTTTCAATCGGATGATATGGAATTACCCTATAGATTTTTGATCCCGGAAAATTTTGATCAAAACAAAAAATATCCTCTGGTAATCACTTTTCATAACTCAGTCAGAATTGGAAACGATAATGAAAAACAGCTGGAGCCCCTCGCCAGAATTTGGCTGAGAGATGAAATTTATCATCATTATAACGGTTTTGTTTTAGCGCCTCAATTTAACAGCCGTTCTTCTGAATATGTCAAAAATAATGATGGGCTCATGGTTTCTCAACCTTCAAAAGACCTCTTTACCTTACTGAAACTCATTAATACTATAGAAGTTGAATACCCTTCTATTGACAAAACCAGGATTTATCTTGTAGGATTCTACAGTAGAAGCAAAACTATTCGACAGATCATGAATATCTCACCTGGAACACTCCAAAATATTCGTGTTGCAGGAAAAATTCGTTTTCGAAAAGTAATGGGATCATATTATTACAGTAGAACTGATTTATTAAAACTATTTGGAAATGACAACGGATAGTGCATTAAAATGGTTGAATTTCTTTAATCTCATTGCAAATGACCCAAGGCTAAATGTTTGGCATTTAGCCTTGTTGTCAGCATTGGTTCAATTGGCCTATTTGCAAAATGAGCCGAGGATCATAAGGGTAAGCAGGAGCAGACTCATGGCCCTTTCTCATATTCGCACTCTGCCTACTTATCACAAGTATTTTAAAGAGCTTCAGGACTTTGGTTATGTAAAATATATCCCCTCTTATCATCCCGGATACCGAAGTACGGTAGAAATTACAGGATTTTAAGCTCTGTAAACCTTTAATTGATTCAGTATTTCTTCAACTTGAACAATCTTCTCTTCAAAACTTTGAGAGCTTCTAGAATGTTGCATTTGTTTCAAATCTCTCAACTCGTTTTCGAATCTCAGCAATATTCTAGAAAAATCATTACTACTTTCTAATTTATCTGATGCGAAAAGCCTTTCCCCTAAACCTATCATTTCTTTACTGATTGTTTCCTGCTCCGTAATAGCGTAATCCTCAGTTTGGGTTACTGAATGGTGACCCAACATTTCTTTGACCACATGGATGGGGACACCATTACTCAGTGTTACCGTACTGGCGAAAGTGCGTCTGAACCTGTGGGTATTAAGTGTACCGCTAATTTTGCACAGTATTGCAATTTCTTTAAGATACTCATTCATCTTCTGATTTGATTTTACCGGGAGTACAGAACCTCGGGAAATACAGGTCGGGTGATCTTTATATTTTTCGATGATCTTCAAAGCTTCTGGTAACAAAGGAATATTAGTAGTAGATTTTGTTTTTTGCCTACTGCTCATGATCCACAATCTCCCATCATCCCCTTCTTGAATAACTTCTTTTTTCAGTTGATAAACATCAATGTATGCCAATCCGGTATAACACTGGAAAACAGAAATATCTCGTACAATAGAAAGCCTTTCTGTAGAGAACTGCTTATTTTCAAGCCGATAAAGTTCTGCTTTGGTAAGCGGTTTTTTCTTGATCTTCGTCTTTTTACCTTTGAACAGTACAAATGGATCTTTGGAAATGATTTCCTTGGCAATCGCGCGAAGCACAATTTTTTTTAAATTACTTATATACTTTAAAGTCGTATTGTTAGCGCAGTTTCTGACCGTTTTTAAGTAAAATTCATAATCCTTGATAAATTCATAGTTGAGCTCACGAAACTCCAAATCTTCTCTATGATATTTGAAACGGATAAATTCCTGTACATGAGATCGTGCAGTTACAAAACGGGTATGAGTTCCCTTTGCAAATTCTTTAGGAACCAATGCGTCCATTTCATCATTATGCTTTTGAAACTCTTCGAGTACTTTAGCCTTTGCTACGTTGTTACCTTTTACAAAATCAATAATCTTAGCTGCTGTAATGGTTTGGCTGGCATTAATTAGCTCCGTTTTGTAATTGCTAATTTTTGTTACCAATGATTCCAAAAAGAAATTAATCGCTTTAGCGTCTTCTTTAGTACCTGTTGCTCTTTCTAGTTTCTGATCCCATCTTTGAATATCCCATCTTCTTTTAGTGGATGTTTCTTTTGGTGTTCCATCAACAGTAACTCTCAAATAAACATATCTGACCGTATCAGATTTCTTTTTCGGACTCTTCAAAAAGAAGGTTAGTCCATAACTTGTTTCTAGCATAAGCCGACAATTTTAAAAGTTAGTAAATGTCGAACTAAAGCTCCCTCGAATCAAGTCGTTAACGAGTTTTACATGTTGATATACAGATTGTTATACTTAAATCTGTGGCACTTTTTTTGAGATTTAAAAGTGCCACGAATGTGCCACAAACATTTAGAGCATTTTTGAAAATTTTGGCTGTCTATACTAAAAACAAAAAACCTGCAATCCTTTAAAATTGCAGGTTTTACAAGCTTTTGAAACATTTGCTATGTGATTAGCGATGTTCAGTTGCGGAGAGTGAGGGATTCGAACCCCCGGACCTGTTACAGTCAACAGTTTTCAAGACTGCCGCAATCGACCACTCTGCCAACTCTCCTTAAACTCCGATTACATCGTCGTTTTCAGTGGTGCAAATATAAAAAGTTTTTTTGTTTCTGGCAAAATATTTTTAACAGTCAAGCGATAAAAAACAATAAAATTCTGTTTTCAATTGAGAATCAACTGGTAAAAATTAATATTTTTTTAGAATTTATAAACAAATGCATTCACATTCATTCCAGCTCCTACCGAAGCAAACATGACAATATCTCCTTTATTAATTTCATGTAATGCCAATTCATCATTCAGAATCATCGTCAATAAAGACGGAATGGTTGCTACACTACTATTCCCTAGTTTACAAATAACCATTGGCATGATATGCTCAGGCATAGGCCTGTCATAAAGCTGGTAGAACCTCTTGACAATAGCTTCGTCCATTTTTTCATTCGCCTGATGGATAATAATCTTGTTCAGCTGATCGATTTCATATCCACTATCGTTCAGACATTTTTTCATCGCATCCGGAACATTGGAAAGTGCAAATTCATAAATCTTTCTGCCTTCCATTTTGATATATTTGGTATCCGGACAGCAATCGTTTTTATACGATTTTCCAAAATACAGATAATCTTTTTCATTCAATGTAAAGGAAGCGGAAACATGGGATTGTATTCCGGAATCATCATCAGAAATCTCTAAAATAGAGGCTCCAGCCCCATCCGCATAGATCATGCTATCTCTGTCGTGAATATCTACAACACGGGATAGCGTTTCGGCTCCTATAACCAGGCAGCGCTTGGCAATTCCCGCTTTAATAAAGGCGTTGGCCTGTATCACTCCTTCAATCCATCCCGGACATCCGAATAATACGTCATACGCTACACAAAAATTGTTTTTGATTTTCAAAAGATGTTTTACCCTTGAGGCAAGACTTGGAACGGTATCAGATTGAATGGTTCCGAAGCGAACGTCGCCAAAATTATGGGCAAATATAATGTAGTCTAATGTTTCTGGATCGATTCCGGCGTCATCTATCGCTGCCTGTGCAGCAATTAATCCTAAATCCGAAGTAACCTGATCATTACTTGCATATCTTCTTTCTTCGATGCCTGTAATCTCCTTTAGTTTACTGGCAATAATTGCATTACTCTCTTTTAATGACTCGCCGCTTTTGTTTATAAAATTGTGTTTATCAAAGAATAAATTGGTAATGGTTTCTGGGGGAATGTAGTTTCCTACACCGATGATTTTACTAGTCATTTAAAAGTTATGATCTTTTAATTCATTTTGATTTAAGAATTAATTCGATAAATATAACGATTAAATGTAAAAAATAGTACCTCTGGAAAAATTATCTCTTAATTTTATCCTTAATCTGCTATGCATATCATAACCATTTTCTTCTATAATCTCTATACAAATCTTTCAATTCCTGATGAATATTCTACCTATTGTTCTAAAATACAGTTCATCAGCTGTATTTTATTCTTTCTGCTATCAAGCCTCAGCATCTGCTAAAGCCTCTTTCACATCATATGTTCTTTCCCAGTCTTCCAGCAAGTGCAAAATCGGTAAAAGAGCCAACCCTTTATCCGTGAGATAGTATTCAACCCTGGGAGGCAATTCTTTAAATTCTTCCCGGGTTAACAGACCATCCTCTTCCATTTCTCTTAACTGGTCCGTAAGAACCTTCCGGGAAATTACATGAATACGTGCGTCAATCTGTCCAAAACGTAATCTCCTGTCTTTGATCACCATTACAATGATCGGTTTCCATTTACTTCCAAGCGCCGACATTGCTTTTCCCAAAGGGCAGTTGCATTGCGTCATTTTGTTTTGTCTCATAGGTTACCCGTAAGTTACTATTATTTGTTACGGCAAAGTTACCACAATTTTTCGTCAATAGATACAAAAACGAATTATTATTAGTTACTTTGTGTAACAAAAAGAAAATTACACTAATAAATTTATTATAAAATGAGTACAAACGCATTATTTACTCCATTCAATTATAAAAGCTTACAGCTTAAAAACAGACTTGTCATGGCTCCTATGACCAGAGCACAATCAGCAGATGGAGTACCTACGCAGAAAATAGCAGATTATTATGGACGAAGAGCGGCTTCAGAAGTAGGATTAATCCTTTCTGAAGGAACGGTGATTAACCGCCCAGCTTCTAAAAATGTGCAGAACATTCCCGACTTCTACGGAACAGAAGCATTGGAGGGATGGAAAAATGTAATCAATCAGGTACATCAGAATGGCGGTAAAATGGGACCACAGATCTGGCATGTAGGTGACACCAGAATGTCCGAAGAGTATCCGGCTGTTCCTATGGAGAAGGCTTCCACCATGTCATTGGAAGATATCCAGGATACCATCCGTCAATTTGCAGCTTCTGCAAAATCAGCTAAAGATTTGGGTTTCGACTGTCTTGAAATCCATGGAGCTCACGGATATCTTATCGACCAGTTCTTCTGGGAAGTAACGAATACCAGAACGGATGAATACGGTGGAAAAACACTGAAAGAAAGATCACGTTTTGCTGTAGATATTATCAAAGCAATAAGAGCAGCGGTAGGAGAAGATTTCACCATCATCATCCGTCTTTCTCAATGGAAGCAGCAGGACTACAAAAGCAGATTAGCCCTTACTCCTTCAGAAATGGAAGATTGGTTGCTTCCAATGAAAGAAGCAGGAGCAGATATCTTTCACTGTTCACAACGCCGTTTCTGGGAACCTGAATTTGAAGGTTCTGATCTTAATTTCGCAGGATGGGCAAAAAAAGTAACGGGTCAACCAACTATTACGGTAGGATCGGTAGGTCTTAAAGGTGACTTTATGGCTGCATTTGCAGGAGAAAGTTCAGAAAAATCAGATCTTACAGAGTTAATCAGAAGACTGGAAAGAGAGGACTTTGACCTTGTAGCAGTAGGACGTGCATTACTTAATGATCACCAATGGGTCAAAAAAATAAAAGAGGGGAAATTAGAAGAACTTTCCGGCTTTTCAGCTGAAAGCATGGGAGTTTTATACTAAGACTTTTTCCTGTTTTTATATCACTTTAATTTTCTTCAATACCAGACTCCTTCAAATCGATGATTTGAAGGAGTCGATTTTTTAACGGCCGGTTTAAATAAAGATTATTTCACCACAGTCGCTTCCAACTCTACTGTTAACGTCTCGAATAATCCTGTCACTTCCAACATGGTAACCGCCTGCTCGATACCATGTTTTCCAATCCATTCCTGAAGAATAGGAAAATGAGGCCAAAGCTCTTTAGTCGAGGTAGTATAAATATTGAGCCTTACAATACCATTACATTGATATCCCGCAGTGCTTATTACTTCTTCCAAGTTAGCAATAGCCTGTTGAAGCTGGGATTTCATATCTTCATTACTGGAGATCCCATCAGGATCAATCGCTGCCTGGCCGGAGCAATATAAAGTACTTTCTACATTTTTTACTTCGACAGCCTGAGAATAGCTGCGTTCGTTTTGCCATTTCCAGGGATTGATTGTTCTTTTTTCCATTATTTTAATATTAGTATGGCAAAATTGCAATTTATCCCCAAGGCCATCTCTTGACCTGGATCACCATTATGAAGTGATGAACATCACATATTAACGAGACAAACGGCTTAATGTTTCCCTTGAAACACCCAGATATGCTGCCAGAAGTGATTTCGGAACCCTTTGTACCAGCAATGGATATTGTTGGAGCAATTGATTATAGCGCTCTTTAGTACCGGAGGTCATCATAGAAATAATGCGTTGCTGGGCTGCAATAAAACCAAAATAAGCCTTCTCAAGGAAAAACCTTTCTATCTTCGGAAGTTCATTGCATAGTTTTCTGTAGTTTTCAAGGCTTACGCATAATACTTCCGTATCTTCAATACATTCTAGTGACATGGTTGCTTTTTTCTGTGTATAAAAAGCCTGAAAATCACTTTCCCACCAATCTTCCATTGCAAAACCAACAATATGGCTTTTACCCGTATCATCCGTATATACTAATTTTAAAAGCCCTTTCACTACGAAATAATGATAAGTAACCGGCTCTCCTTCCTGTATTAAAAACTGGTATTTTTTATATTTTTTCCCGATAAAATAGGAAGCTACGATCGCAAATTCCTCATCAGTAAGAGGAACTACTTTTTCGATATGTATTCTTAATGGATCAGACATTGTTGCATTTATAAAAATATAAAAGTAGTATTTTTACTTTTTCTATTATTTAGCTAAACACATATTAATTAAAAAACAGCTTTTAATAGTGCGAAATTTTTAAATTGTGGATTAATCATAAAACCGTGATATTTCTGATCAAACTTTTGTTCCCAACCCAAATTCACATTAATTTAGTTGTTATAAAATCGTCAATTGAAATCATAATGTGAATATTTTTAAAAATTAACATAATTGATATTTTTTTAATAATATTATATTATTTTACGAAATTATTTCTTTAATACCCACTTTATTTCAGGAATAGTCCATTGAAATCTATTATGACTCCAGAGAAATTCTTATTTTCTGTTTTTTTCGCTAGTGAAAATGAATCATAAATAACAAAAAATGACCTAATGATGCTTAGACGAAGCCCTGGCTCCTGAATAGTAAAGGATCAAAGCGAGCCCCAGTAAAAATAAAATAGGAACATAACTGTCAATATTCGATTCATAAACCTCTTGATCCGGCTCAGGAAGACGGTTGTCCTTAGTATTAGTAAAATCCATATTGATATTAACCGGTGGATTTTGATCATAGTTTCCGGCTAATAATACAGGAAAAAAATTCTCTTTCTCCTTCTGAGTGAAACTACTAAAAATAAAAAATAACGAGATCATAATGAATACTAAAAATGGGTGAATCTTTTTCATATATATAAAGTTTTAAATTGCAAATCCCAAAGACATAGTCCTACTTAGACTATTTTTGAAAATATCTTATTAGTATTCAATCTTAACCATAAAATAACATCTAAAAAAACACCGATTTAATCACATTATCAATCAGATAGCACACCACTTAAAGGGTCATTATTTTTTTCGTATATTTATCAACACCAACACTTTATTATATTCGTTGTATTCTTAAATTTGATTATATTTGTACGCATAAGTAGTCTAAGTAGGACTACTTTTTTTTATTAAATTCGTTGATAATTAATCCTTTAAATTATCAAAAATGACATTCCAGTTTTTTCTCACAACGAATGGTGGGCTAAAAAAGATCAATCTTAAGATCTCTGATCCTTCGAAAAATACCCATTTTATATTTCGAACACCATTTAGCATTGATGAGAATGATTGGGACCCCAAAAAAGAAAGACCTAAGAATATCTATATTAAAAAATACAAACGACTGTATGAGAAAATGAATAACCTAAAACTTGAGTTAAAACAATACATTGAAAAGAAAAATGAAATCGGAAAGTCAATTAATCAAAGGTTATTATCAGCAAAAGCCAAGCAGATATATGCTGAAGGAAAAAAAGAGTTTTTTGAAAGTACATTGCTACACTTTATGCAGCTGTACATTTCTACAAAGGAGAATTTAATTTGTACATCCACCTATAAACGTTATAAAGTCTTTTTCAATCTCTTACAAAGATTTGAAGCCCACATGATGAGTCGTCTGCGTATCGATGAAATTAATGCTACATTCATCAAAGACTTTATGATTTTTGGTAAAGAAGAGCAATATAGTGAAAATACCATTTACAGAACCATCCATTTTGTAAAAACCATATTAAATTTTGCAGAAAGAAAAGGTATTCGCACCTGTGTACGCGAGCTGGAAATAAAAAGAGAAAAGCAAAATAAGGAAATCATTACACTCAATGAGCATGAACTGATTCAAATAAAAAAAACCAATGTTCCGGTAGAATTACAAGCTGCAAAAGACTGGCTTATCATCAGCTGCTACACTGGCCAGAGGTTTTCCGATTTCATGCATTTCTCCACCGATCAACTGATTCAAATTGATGGTAGAACCTGCATAAGCTTTGTTCAACAAAAAACACAAAAACAAATAATCCTCCCCTTACACCCTACAGTACTTAATATTTTACGGAAGAATAATAGCCAATTTCCTTCCCTGATGGATATGAAAGACTACAATGACTGTATTAAAAGAATTGCTAAAATTGCAAAATTAAACGAAAGGGTGAACGCTAAAAAACGCTTTGGTTTCAGGTCGAAAAATGTGGAAACTGAAAAATGGAATGTCATCTCCAGCCATATTGGAAGAAGAAGTTTTGCAACCAATTTCTATGGAAAGATCCCTACTCCTCTATTAATGGAAGCTACGGGACACAGTACTGAACAGATGTTTCTCCGCTATATTAACCCCGTTAATATGGAAAACGTAATATCATTAGGTAAATATTTTGATAAAATGTATACAGATAGAAACCTTAGTGCCAATATCATGCAATCTTCCCAATCTAATAAACACTTCAAAATTGAATCAATAAAATAGAAAGACTGAAGCCTATTGGGCACAACGCTTACAAGTAAAAAATTTAAAGACATTTGCGGAATTAACCAGAGCTATTTATTATTTTTATATAAAAATAAACGACTATGCCCAACCACCCCGTCATTGCCTTACTTTTCCCCGGAGACATGGGAACCCAAATTGCCCGGGAATTAATCAAAAACGGATACCCTATCATTACTGCAGGCGAAGGAAGGTCATCAAGGACATTACAAAATATAAAGGATACAGGAATTATTGATTTGGGCACATTACAAAATGTAGTCAACCAGGCTGACGTTATCATCGCTCTTACCAGTCCTGAAAATAGTCTGGAACTGGCAGAAAAAACAATTTCTTGCTTAAAAAATACAGATAACCGACCTGTTTATATAGATTTAAATTCCAATACTCCTCAAACCGTCTTGTCTATTGAGAATTTATTTTCATCCATGAACATCCGATTTATCAACGGAGCTGTAATGGGTGCTTCCCAGGATATTCCCGACCACGCGACCCTAATCGTAAGTGGAATATACAGGAGTTTATTTATAGAACTCTTTTCAGAAATATTCACCATAAAGGATGCAGGCGAAAAAAAATGAAGCAGCATCTGCCTATAAACTATTATTCTCAATGGTCAACAAAGGGATGAATGCTTTATTTTTTGAAACCATGACTGCCGCAGCCCATTTTGGTATTCTCGATGAATTGAATGACAGTCTTCAGAAGTTTCTTCCGGGAACCTATGAGGATCTTATGAAGACCACACCTACCTATCCACAGCATATTTTCAGGAGAATAGACGAGATGAAAGGACTCACGGATATGCTCAATACAGAAAGCCAGCCTAATATCATAGCTGCTGCAACTGCAGAGACTTTTGAAAGGATATATCAATCCGGCATCTTTAAGAATGAAAAACCTGAAACCGTTGTTGAAACTTTTCAAAATTTCAAAAAATTGATTTAGAACTTAAGAAGCGAGTCGGATATCCACTAGCTTTTCTTCAACATTTCTCTATAAGCTTTAGGTGTAAGTTTTGTTCTTGACCTAAAGAAATAAGAAAAATAGGAGAAGTTCTGAAATCCTAATTCAAAAGCAATCTCTTTAATCGATTTGTCTGAACTGTACAGTAACCGCTTTGCTTCTAATAAAGTCCTTTCTTTTATAAATTCCAGCGGAGACATTTTATAATTTTTTCTGCATACAATCCCCAGGTAGTTCGGAGTAATGCATAATTCTTCTGCATAAAATCCGATACTCTTTTGAGTTTTAAAATGACGATCGACTAAAGAATGAAATTTAAACGCAAGACTTTCAGGGTCCGCTAAAGCAGAATCTCCGTATAAATGCTGAATCCATAAATTAACCATCAGCGCAATAAGCCTAACCCTTGCATTAAGCAATTCAGGAAAAACAACTTCGGAAAGCAACTCTTTTTTTATCGTCAGGAATTCTGCACTAAACTTTTCGTAGGTTTCATCATTCGGATGAATCATTTCACATTGATTAAATGATGAAAAAGTTTGTTTTAGAGGAGGTGAGAATGTCTCGATAATAGAATCTTTAATGATTAGCCTTCTCCCTTTGGAATTAGGAGATAAGCTCCACACAAATTTACGCCTGGGAAGATGGATAAAAAGCTGCTTAGGTTTTAAATGGTATTTATTGGTATCCGTAATGCATGTCCCTTCTCCTTCGTCAAGAAGGATAATCGTAAAAGAATTATCAGGAAAAATATTCAGTTCAGATGAGCTTACAATATCCTGATAAACCACATATAATCGTTGGGCCTGATCAGAAGACAGATTGGGGATAAAAGGGCTTGCATCAAATATATCTTTATTTTCACTCATTATAGCTCAATGACTAGGTATAATAATTTTATGGAATAAATGTACATTTTTTCTCTCAGTTTCTAAGGAATCCGGGGTACAGATCCTTTCCGACAAGAAATTGCAATAATAGCATTATTAAATCATAAAATCGGACACCATTTATATCACAAATTGTGAGATGTATATTGAATATTAAACATTATATTTCGTAATTTCATCAATCCAATAAACAATGATTACATTTGTAATGGTTCTTCTCTCATTAGAATTAAGAGAAACTTTTTTGATCAAAAATTAAATGTGATGCTAACGGACAAACACGGACGAAAAATTAATTATTTACGACTTGCAGTAACGGACCGCTGCAATCTTCGGTGCACCTACTGCATGCCGGAGGAAGGTCTCGACTGGCTTAGCCGTAAAGAATTAATGACTGATGAAGAGATGCTAAGAATTTGTTCTGTTTTTACGGAAATGGGAGTCGATAAAATAAGGATCACCGGAGGAGAGCCTTTCATCAGAAAAAACTTTATTTCACTTCTTGAAAATATTGCTCACCTGAACGGGCTTGATCAACTTACAATAACCACCAACGGTCTTCTGACAGAACCCCATGTTCCTAAATTAAAAGAACTGGGAATTACATCTGTTAATCTTAGTTTAGATACTCTTGATAAAGACCGGTTTTTTGCTATTACACGACGTAACAGCCTGGATAAAGTATTAAAAACCATAGATACTCTTTTGCAAAATGAGATCCATGTCAAAATCAATGCGGTAGTTATGGAAAACAGCAATATTGAAGATCTTATTCCGCTAGCAAAGCTTACGGAGGATCTCAATATCGATGTGCGATTCATAGAGGAAATGCCTTTTAACGGGGGAAGTCATGAGACTTCTTTAGAATGGAACTTCATTAGGATCTTAGAGCATTTAAAAGGCCATTTTCCTTCGATTGTGAAAATTAATGACCCAAAGCATTCCACTTCATATAATTACAAAATCCCTGGATTTAAAGGTGATATCGGAATTATTGCCGCCTATACCCGCTCTTTTTGCGGAGATTGTAACCGGATCCGTATTACTCCCTCCGGAGTGATGAGAACCTGTCTTTATGATGCAGGCACCCTAAACTTAAAAGATGCGATGCGTGAAGGTAAGACTGACGAAGAGCTGAAAGAGTTTATTGAACTTGCCATTCAAAATAAACCCAAAGACGGATGGGAAGCAGAGAAATTTAATTTAACAGAACAACAAAGCCATCAATCTATGGCAACAATAGGCGGTTAGTAATGGAAATGATTACAGTACAGGAAGCAGAAAACATACTTTTTTCAGAACTTCGGGATTTTGGTACCGAAGAAATTAGTTATGAACAGGCTTTAGGAAGAGTTCTGGCAGAAAACCTTTTGGCAGACCGGGATTTACCTCCCTTCGATCGGCCTACGGTTGATGGAATAGCGATTGATTATGATGCTTATCATAAAGGAGTTCATTCTTTTTCCATAAAAGCAACACAAGCAGCAGGAGATTCTCCAAATGCTATTACAGACCAGACAGATTGTATTGAAATAATGACCGGCGCTGCTTTAGATCAATCGGTAAATACAGTGATTCGCTATGAAGACCTGTCGATTGAAAATGGCATTGCCAGTATCCAAAATATAGAAGTAAAAAAAGGACAAAATATCCATCTTAAAGGAAAAGATAAAAAACAAGGAGACCTTCTCGTTAAAGCTAATCAACTCATCACTCCTGCCATAATCGGAGTTGCTGCGTCCATTGGTAAAATAAAACTATCCGTTAAAAAGGTTCCTCGTGTGATCATTATTTCAACCGGAGACGAAATGGTAGATCCTTCAACAGATCCTACCCCATTTCAATTACGCCGATCTAATGGAATTACCATCAAAGCGGCTTTAACAAAGTTTGGAATTCATGCAGAACTACTTCACCTCAATGACAATTACGAAATTATCAGACAAGAACTCAAACATTGCCTTAATGATTATGATGTATTGCTCATGAGCGGCGGTGTTTCAATGGGGAAATTTGATTATGTTCCTAAAGTCCTGGAAGAACTGGGAGTGCAGAAACTATTTCATAAAATAAAACAACGTCCGGGCAAACCGTTCTGGTTCGGAAAATCTCCCGAGCAAAAACTTATTTTTGCTTTTCCAGGAAACCCTGTTTCCGTCTTTATGTGTTTGCATCGCTATTTTGTCCCATGGCTTGAGCAGTCTTTACAAACAAATCCTTCCCCACAATATGCAATGCTGAACAATGATATTCAGTTCCCCTATTCCCTTCAATACTTTGCCCAGGTAAAGTTAAGGATTAACGAGACGGGACAATTGACTGCTGAATCCATTGATACAAACGGTTCAGGTGATTTTTCACACCTTCCGGAAACGGATGCTTTTATGGAGTTGCCACTGGAACAGGAGGTATTCAGAAAAGGAGAAATGTACCGGGTGTGGAAATACAATCTGTGATGCCACGAAGAATTGTTAAATTGAAAATGAATTATACTAGCCACGAATGCACGAATAAAGTGTTACCAGCAAAGCAAAATCATTCGTGCATTCGTGGCAAAAAATAAAAAATCAGATAGCCACAACACCTAATAAATTTGAAGCTAGAGCAAAGATTATGTGTGGATAGCAAAAAAATTGAAATGAATTATATTAGCCACGAATGCACGAATAAAGTGTTACCAGCAAAGCAAAATCATTCGTGCATTCGTGGCAAAAAATAAAAAATCAGATAGCCATAATACCTAATAAATTTGAAGCTAGAGCAAAGATTATGTGTGGATAGCAAAAAATTGAAATGAATTATGTTAGCCACGAATGCACGAATAAAAATGGTACCACAAAGCAAAATCATTCGTGCATTCGTGGCAAAAAATAAAAAATCAGATAGCCATAATACCTAATAAATTTGAAGCTAGAGCAAAGATTATGTGTGGATAGCAAAAAATTGAAATGAATTATGTTAGCCACGAATGCACGAATAAAAATGGTACCACAAAGCAAAATCATTCGTGCATTCGTGGTAAAAAATAAATTTTAGAAAAGACTACAACACTCTTACAAAATCTTAGAGACAAAGTGTAAGGGTTATGTAGCGAAAAAATGAAGAAACTATGTCAGAATTGACCCATTTAAATAAAGAAGGACAACCTGCAATTGTAGATGTAGGTGAAAAGAAAGTATCTCGTAGAAAAGCTGTGGCACAGGCCATTATCAGCTTACCACAAGCTGTTTTCGAAATACTGTACAATGAAGACTTTAAAACCAAAAAAGGTTCTGTATTTCAGATTGCAACTATTGCAGGAATTATGGGAGCTAAGAAAACAAGCGAACTGATTCCTCTTTGTCATCCGATTGGACTAGATAATTGTGAGCTTGACATTGAGCTGAACGAACAAAAGGAAATTATCATACATTGTACTGCAAGCCTCGAGGCTAAAACCGGAGTGGAAATGGAAGCTTTAACCGGAGCTTCTGTAGCCGCATTAACGATTTATGATATGTGTAAAGCATTAAGCCATGACATCGTTATTAAGGAGATTAAATTAATTGAAAAAACAGGTGGTAAAAATGACTTCAAAAGAGCATAAAACTTCCCCTATAAAAGGGTTGGTTCTAGCCGGAGGAAAAAGCCTGAGAATGGGAACTTCAAAGGACCAGATAGAATGGTATGGAAAAGAACAGCGTTATTTCGCGGCAGATCTTTTAAAAAATTTCTGCGAGGAAGTTTACATTTCCTGCCGTCAGGATCAACTGGAAAATTTTGACACAGACTATCATGCTCTGACAGATACTTTTCTAGGAATGGGACCGTTCGGAGGAATCCTTACAGCATTGCGGTCAGACAGAAATACCGCATGGCTTGTCGTAGCTTGTGATCTTCCATTATTGAATAAAGAAACTTTAGAGTTTCTGATCGATAACAGAGATGATACAAAAATAGCCACAACCTATGAAAGTCCTTTTGATGGACTTCCTGAACCTCTTATAACAATTTGGGAGCCTGGAAGCTATCCTGCACTGCTTCAGTTTCTGGGCATAGGAAACACGTGCCCAAGAAAGGTTTTAATCAATAGTGATACCCTTATCTTAAAGCCTGCCGATCCTGATACCTTAATGAACGTAAATACTCCAGAAGACGCTGCAAAAGCAAAGGAAATTCTTAATATCAAAAAATAAGCAATGAAGACGGAAGAAAATTGGGAACGCTATCACTGTCAAATAGCATTACCCGGCTTTGGAAAAGAATCTCAGCATTTACTTCACAATGCAAAGGTACTGATTGTAGGCGCCGGAGGTCTGGGCTGTCCCGTTGCCCAGTACCTTACAGCAGCAGGGATCGGAACTATTGGTATTGCTGATAACGATTTTGTTTCAATGAGTAATCTTCATCGTCAGATCCTTTATACTCCGGACGATATCGGTTCATTGAAAGTAAATGTATCCAGTGAAAAACTTCAACGGCAAAACCCCGGCATACAGATAAAAGCTCTTCCTTTAAGAGTTACTTCTGAAAATGTAATGGATCTTATTGCAGATTATGATCTTATCGTAGAAGGAACGGATAATTTTGAAACCAAGTGCCTGTTGAATGACGCTTGTGTCCTTGCAGGAAAGCCATTGGTATATGGGGCAATTTATCAATATGAGGGACAGGTAAGCATATGGAATGTTTTACAGGATGATGGCAGCTATTCACCTAATTACCGTGATGTATTTCCTGATGCAGAGAGCTCTCAGGTTCCGAACTGTTCGGAAGGTGGAGTTATTCCTACCCTGGCAGGAGTAGTAGGCTGCATGCAAGCTAATGAAGTGATTAAATATTTTACCCGATCCAAAGATCTTTTAGCCGGAAAATTATGGTTGATGGACATGATGAGCGGTAAAACGACCATTATTAAATTAAAAAAACAGACTTCAACACCCATAGTAAGTTTAAACGAATCTATCCAACCGATCACATGGGAGGAATTAGATAAAAAAAAGAATGAGCCTGCTACCCTGCTCATCGATGTCCGAAGTGAAGAAGAGCACCAAATATTCAATATTGGCGGCCAAAATTTACCTTTAGACAATCTGGAAAGTCATTGGGATGAAATAGCAGATTTTCAACAGATAATTCTATATTGTGCTTCAGGAAACCGAAGTTCTAAAGCTGCCCGAATGATTAAAAAGGCATTCCCTGATTCAGCTGTTTATTCATTAAAAAATGGAATAGAGCCACACAGAAACGGCTTGTAGAAATTTTGATTGAGTTATGGTTATGGTCAGCTGAATAAATTTTCGTCTGAATAATAAACCTGTCCGTTAACAATACGAGCTGGTGAAGTATAGGGATGTTCCTCCACTTTTCCTGTACTCAGTATATGAAGAACAGTCCATCCTTTTGCCTTTAGATAGTCCGAGATCATTGAGCGATGACAACTCCACCATACTGCCTCAGAACACATATATGCTACGCGTTTTTCGGATGCGATCTGTTCCAGCTTTTGAATAGCTTCCTCAAATTCTTGAATTTCCATATAATCTGCGTATCCCCTGAAAGATTCATTTCGCCACCGATCATTGTGAGAATTGGACTGTACTTTCCTTCTTCCTCCCAATTCTTCCATATGAATATAACCGATATCTTTCTTTTCCAATTCTTTCTCCAGATTTTCTTTATTAAACCAAGGATTGCTTCGTGATCCTGGAAACCTTCTTACATCAACCAGAACTTCAATCTCAAATGACTGAAGGGTCTTGATAAAATCATCAATATGGTGGGTAGAATGACCTATGGTATAGATAGTCGGTTTCATAAAAATGGGATCTGAGTAAATACTTAATTGATAATATTTTGCGTCGGCTTTTCTATTATAGCCGGATGTTCTCCAGCGAGTTCATGAATGGTATCTTCAATCATTTGACACATACTGTTCAACGCTAAGTCATTAGCTTCAGTGCCAAATGGCTCTTCAATTTCATCAGCAATCGCTTCAAATGCCACAAATGTATAGGCAACAAATACAACAATAAATGGAGTAAACCAACCTAAACTATCAACCAAACCAAACGGAAGCAGAAAACAGTAAATGTAAACGGTCCGGTGCAATAATACCCGGTAACTGTAAGGAATCGGTGTAGATACGATCCTTTCACATCCTCCTACAACATCCGCTAATCTATCCAGATTTTCATCAAACCTGGCCTGTTGAATGGAATCAACCCTATTTCCATCTCTTGCTCTTTCAACCCATTCTGCCAAAAATCTCATCAATATAATTGGCTTATAGTGAGATTGTTTCATGATTTCCAACTGCTCTCCATTCAGCCTCTTCTTTAGATCTTCATAAGGATCTGTATTTCTAAGCTGGTGTTTCAGCGCGTACAAAAATGAGCTCAGAATATTGATAAATTCAGTGATTGAAGTATGGTCTGCTTTTGGCGCTCCGATCGTTAATGCCTGACGTGTTAATACCCGTGAAATATTAAGCAAAGCGCCCCAAAGCTTTCGTCCTTCCCAGAATCGTTCATAGCTCGCATTATTACGGAAGCCTAAAAACAAGGCCAGTACAAATCCGAACAAAGTAAGAGGTGCTGGGTTTAGCGGCACTTTAAATGAAAAAATAATTCCGTGGAAATAAGTGACTCCCAAAGATAGGATAAAAAGTATCCCTAAACGGGGCAACAGTGCCGGTAATACCGACCCGTGCCATACAAAAAGCATTTTAAACCAATGTTCTTTTTTCCTGATAATCATGGTATAATAATTTTACATCGCTGAATCACTTTGTTTTTTCCTCAGCTTAATAATGGTATATTTCATTAATAATGAAACGACTAGGGCAATAAGAAATAATCCGGAAAATACACCCAGGGTGGCTGTTAATGATCCTGTTGATTCTTTCACCATATCATAAATTGTAGGCCCCGCAACTCCAGCCAGTGCCCAGGCTGTTAACACCATTCCATGAATAGCTCCCAGCTGTTTTGTTCCAAATAAATCTCCCAAAAATGCAGGGAGTGCAGAAAACCCTCCTCCATACATGGTAATGATAGTAAAGAGAATAATTAAAAATAATAATTCGATAGAAATACGGGGTAGCAAATAAAATGCAAAAATCTGGAATACAAAAAAGATAATATACATATTGGCTCGCCCTATATAATCTGATAAAGCGGACCAAAATAATCTTCCCAGGCCATTAAAAACGCCTATTAAACCCACAATAGCAGCTGCCTGCATAGGAGTGTAATTTAATTTTTCCTGCATCATAGGACTTGCCGCTGCGATTACTGCAATACCCGAAGTGATATTGATAAACATCATGATCCAGATATAATAAAAACGGGATGTTTTCAACGCCGCATTCGCGTCAATATTTGAAATATCAGGAGTAATCATTTTTCCTTCACCAGGATTAAAGCCTTCTGGTACATAATCTGCCGGAGGTTTCTCAATATAATTTGCCGAAGTTAAAATCAAAATCATATAGATAAGACCTAAAATATAAAATGTATTGCTTACGCCTACTTTTTCAAATAAAATTTGCATAACAGGGCCAAAAATCAAGGCAGAAAATCCAAACCCCATAATTGCCATTCCCGTTGCCAGCCCACGTTTATCAGGAAACCATTTCACCAAAGTACTTACCGGCGTTATATATCCAACCCCTAAACCAATACCTCCAATGACTCCATACGAAAAGAGAAACAAAGGCATGGATCCGATCTGTACTGCCAACCCTGAACCCAAAATTCCGACTCCATATAGCAAACCGGCTGTTATTCCGCTTTTCCTAGGGCCTACTTTTTCAACCCATTTCCCTAGAAAGGCAGCAGAAAGCCCTAAGAGCAGAATAGCAATCTTAAAGGACCATTTTACATCACTTTCATCAACACCAAAAATATCTTTTACAGGGTTCGTCATAACAGAATAGGCGTAAACGGAACCAATAGAGATGTGAATTCCTACAGCCGATGCAGCAATCAGCCATCGGTTTTTTTGTTTTTGTCTTCTCATAATATTTTGTGTTTTTTAGTGTTAAGTTTATAAAAAACTCAACTCAATACGCATAAATATACTACAATACAACAAAACTATTTAATAAATAATAATAAAAAAGAATTAACCTTTACTTTTTAACCGAACCAATGATAAGTTCTGTCACCTGAAAGCTGCTTCTTGCCGGCTTCTTTTCTCCCTCTGCAATAATTCGCAAAGGTCCTTTTGATTCAGGAAGCGGTTTTCCATCTATTGAATCTGCAATGATGACATTTTTATCCGTAAAATCCTTATCCAGCTCTGCCAATGAAAAAAGCACCTGATACCCATCTGCGCATTTTACCAGCACATATTTTGACAATCCGGTTCCATGTGCTTCCTTAGTCACATTCGCTTTAGCCAGAATTTCTACAACGGGAACTCCCTTGTACGTATGAGCATTTCCTTGTTTATCTTTTAAAACAGCATTTGCATGGGGCATCTTTGAAAGTTCTTCCAAAGAGATTTGTAATGGGTTAGACACTTCCCCGGAAACTTTTAGCTTAAAATCGGACTGGGCATACACAGCCCCGGAAAGAATCAACAAAAAACAGTATAGAATTTTTTTCATAAATAATTCAACAGTAAAAGATGAAATTTATGAATATAAGCTGCCTTAAACGACAGCTTATATTCATTACTATTAATAATGGTTATATTTTGCAGCTTCCCGATAAAGCATTTTATCTACTTTTTTGTATACTTCGGGATCATGCCTTTTGATTTTTATTTTCACATATTTAGAGGCCGGCATATTGCTTTCCTTGACAACATTATTCACAGAAACTAAAACGTTGGTTTCCGGAAAATAAGTAACGGTATTTTTTTCCGGGATCCGATACGCAACAATAATGAAGAGAGGCGCTATTCTTTCAATGTTATCGTCATAATTATAGAGATCTACTTTATCTCCGGCTTTCATGCCCAGGCGATCAATATCTTTCTTATTCATGAAAATAACACGGCGCTCATTTTTTATTCCCCGATAACGGTCATCAAGACCATAAATGGTCGTATTAAACTGATCATGAGTTCGCGTCGTTGCCATCATGTATTCATCATCATTGAGATGGTTTTCCGGAATTTCCGTAAGGGTAAACGGAGCACGGTCACCAAATTCTTTGGTGATAAATTTTCCATCCCGTGCTGCATTAGGAAGATAGAAACCTCCTTTTTCCCGCACTCTCACATTATAATCTTCAAACCCCGGAATACATTTTTCAATATCATCTCTTACGGCATCATAGCTGTCATGATAACGCTGCCAATTGACTACAGACTTTTCTCCCAGGGTTGCCATAGCCATACGGCATACAATCTGTGTTTCATTAATCAGATGATCTGAAACAGCATCCAGCATTCCTTTTGAAGACTGAACAACTCCCATAGAGTTTTCAGTAGTTACAATCTGTATTTCTCCATTAACGATATCTTTATCACTTCTTCCGTATGTTGGAAGGATTAAAGCTTCTTTTCCGTGAATGAGGTGCCCTCTATTAAGTTTTGTAGAAACGCAAACCAACAAATTAAGCTTTCTAAGAGCATTCGCTGTATATGTAGTATCCGGTGTTGCCGATAGAAAATTCCCGCCCATGCAGAAAAGCACTTTTATTTTTTCTTCATGAATGGCTTTAATCGCTCGTACAACATCATATCCATGCTCGCGTGGCATTTTAAAACCATAAAAATTTTCAAGGCGGTCCAATTGTTCATTGGTAGGTTTTTCATCAATCATCATGGTTCTGTTCCCTTGAACATTACTATGCCCGCGAACAGGACAAACTCCCGCGCCAGGTTTTCCGATACTTCCTTTTAATAACAGGATATTCAGAATTTCACGAATCATATCAACCCCATTCGGCTGTTGTGTAAGTCCCATTCCCCAACATACGATAATCCTCTTTTTGAAAGCAATCATTTTAGCAGCTTCATAAAGATCGGTAGCTGAAACGCCTGCTTCTTTCGCAAGGTCTTCAAGATTATAATTCTCAAATTGCTGAAGGAATACTTCATAACCCGTGGTTTTCTCTTCGATAAACTGACGGTCCAGCACTTCTCCCGGAGATTTCTTTTCAAACTCCAGAAGTAATAACTCAATGGCTTTTAAAAGTGCCATATCTCCGTTTATTTTTACAGGCAGATACAGGTCAGCAAGTTTTACCCCGCCACCAATCATCCCCTTTATACTCTGAGGGTCCTGGAATCCCATTAAACCGGCTTCCGGTAAAGGATTCACAGCAATTATCTTTGCCCCGTTTCTCTTACCTTTTGATAATGCACTCATCATTCGGGGTGCATTGGTTCCCGGATTCTGGCCGATAATAACAATCACATCCGTATCATAGAAATCTTCCAGTGTTACGGTTCCTTTTCCAATTCCAATCGTAGGCCTTAATGCTGAACCTGACGTCTCATGGCACATATTGGAACAGTCCGGCATATTATTCGTTCCAAATTCTTTTGCAAAAAGCTGATAGACAAATGAAGCTTCATTACTGGTTCTTCCAGAGGTGTAAAAAGCAGCCTCATGCGGAGACTCCAACGCATTAAAATGGGCTCCAATCTTCTTAAAAGCCTGATCCCAACTGATAGGCTGATAGTGGGTTCCTCCTTCAGGAAGATACATCGGCTCTGTAAGCCTTCCCATTTTACCGATCTGGTAATCATCTAATTGAGCCAGATCAAAAACTGAATTTTCTTCAAAGAATTTTGCCGTTACTCTTTTGGTAGTGGCTTCTTCTGCAAGAGCTTTAGCCCCATTTTCACAATACTCTCCTAAAACTGAGCGCTCGTCATCAGGATCGGGCCATGCGCAGCTAGGACAATCGAAACCATTGACCTGGTTCATTTTAAACAAGGCTCTGGTACCACGAATTAAAGTCTTTTCTTCAATCAAGTCCCCAAAAGCTGCCATCACAGCATGGATACCCGCTGCTGATTTTTCAACAGGAGTCAGCTTAAGATCTAAAAGATGGTACGGATTTTCGGCATCCGGCTCTTTTTTGATTTCTTCTTCAATTTCTTCTTTTTTATAATCCTCTTTCATAGCTCAATATTTTAGGATGTTTTTTAGCACTTCAAATTGGGATTCGGATAGTTGTCACTTTGATCTTCAACTGAATTATCAATACAGACAAAATCTTTTTCTACCAAAAGTTTAACCATTCCGGATTGTCCGTCAAAACCTACCCGGTCTGTAGTAACAAGCTCATCAATCATCGTTTTAGGCATTGTAACAACAATCCTGTTTTCAATAAAAGAGGCAGAAAGTTCTGTCTCGCCGGTAGCTTCTATAGAATACATAAAAGGTCGGTCTACAAATTCAGTAAAGCTTGTTATCATTCCTTTTTCACCCAATTCAGAAACTTCTGTTTGAGTGAGACGTAATCTTATAGAGTTATCTTTAATTCTTATCTTCATTTTGCTCTAATTTTTTCTTTGCCACGAATGCAATTGATCTACACATCATTCCTTATTCGTGCATTCGTGGCTTTTATTTTCAATGCACCAATAATTTAAATTGATGCTTTTATAGTTTTAAAATTATGATTGCTGCCCTTATGATAGACGTTCAACCTGTTTTCTTTTAGAAATCCTATCAGGGTCATATCAAATTCTTTTGCTAGGTCTACTGCAAGGCTGGAAGGAGCTCCAATTGCTGCAACAACAGAAATTCCGGCCATTGCCGCTTTTTGAATCAGCTCAAAACTCGCTCTGCCACTTAGTACCAAAATCTTGTGATCCAATGGCAAAAGTCCTACTGATAATGAATATCCTATCAATTTGTCCAAAGCATTATGTCTTCCTACATCCTCCCTTAAAGCCAGCAAATCTCCCTGAACTGTAAATAATCCGGAAGCATGAATTCCACCGGTAGAACTGAAGTTATTTTGAAAAGATCTTAATCGATCAGGTAACTGATATAAAACTTCAATATCTAATAGTATAGGCTCTTGATCTCTATCTTTAAAAGAGCTGACCGTTCTGATGGATTCTATTGAACCTTTTCCACAAACACCGCAGCTGGAAGTCGTATAAAAGTTGCGATCAGATTTCATCAACTGAGGTATAAAACCTTCAATAAGACTGACCATAACCACATTCTCTTGTGTTCGGGAACAGTCTGCATTCAGATGTTTACCTCCTTCAATCTGTTGATAATTATAAATAATCCCTTCCGTAAAAAGAAATCCTACTGCCAATTCAATATCATTGCCCGGCGTACGCATGGTGACAGAAATATTTTTGCTTTCACGTTTTCCAGCATCACCATACAACACCCTTATTTCTAAAGGCTCTTCTACAGAAACATCATCTGTAAAAGACCATGCTTCGCTATCTTTTACTCTGATAATATCAATCTGCTTTACGGCATTATTTTCCAAATCACTGGTTTTCATTTACTTGAAATTGATTATAGTAAATATAATAAGTTTATTTGTATTTTCCTACTGTTTAAGGATGGGCAGATACCCACTCCTCTCCATCTTCAAAAATTTCTTTTTTCCAGATCGGTACTGTTTCCTTTAAAGTATCAATACTAAAGCGGCATGCATCAAAGGCAGCATCTCGATGTCTTGCATTCACAATGATGATTACCGCTATATCACCAGGAAACAATATTCCAACACGATGATGGATCACGACATGTTTCACATCAAATAAAGAAATGGCTTTTTCTGCTATCTTTCTTATTTCTTTGACTGCCATTGATTCATAGCATTCATATTCCAAGCGAATGACCTTTTTGTTTCGGGTAGCATTTCGAACCACACCGATAAATGTTGCGATTCCTCCGCATTCAAGATCTGAAGCCGTTGTCAAGCATTCCGCTACATCTAAAGGTTCATCGGTTATTTTTATATCAATCATAAAGTCTTATCCTCCACTCACAGGTGGAATAATTGCAATTTCAATATTATTGTTCAATACCCAGTCATCTTCTGCATACTCATCATTGACTGCAATAAAGTATGATTTTAATTTTTTTATTTCCGGAAAAGTTTCCTCTAACTTATTTTTCAAATCTAAAACAGTTGCAGAGTCATGAAGTTCTATTTCTGTTTCAGATCCTTTAAAAAATTCCTTTACAATTCCGAATGCCAATATTTTCATTTTCATTTTTACAATATATGATACCAATATTTTATCAGTATATTCACTCCGGCTACAAATACGAGAATTGCCGTCATCCTTTTAATAATCAAAGGATTCCATTTTATAGACATCCTTGATCCAATTTGTCCACCAATAAATACAGATAAACATAAGGATAAAATTCTCAAAGAATCAATATTTCCTGACAATTTGGTTAATTGTCCGGCAATTCCGGAAATAGAATTTACCAATATAAAAACACTGGCCGTTGCTGCTATTTTTTTGGGAGTATCCCATTTCATTAAGTTCAATATGGGAGAAAGAAATATTCCGCCTCCAATTCCGACCATTCCTGATAAAAATCCGATTGAGCCACCTAATAGACTGTTTTTTACTACACCAGATTTATGATCCTTGTCTGCTACTTCTATACTTCCGGAAGTTTTGATCCATAGCAAAATAGCAGCAATGATCAAACTGATTCCCAAAATAATAAAAAACGTACTCTGACTGATCTTTACTATAGCTCCTAAATACGCCATCGGAACACTAATGATGGTAATGGGAAGTATTTTCTTCCAGTCGGTCTGCTTATTTTTAATATAAATATAAACGCCGCCGATCACCACAATGATATTGCATATTAAGGCGGTAAGACGGATTTCCTGATATGGAAGACTGTACATAGCCAATATAGCAAGGTAGCTCGAACCACCCCCAAAGCCTACGGATGAATAGATAAAGGAAATGAACAGAAAAAAGAAAAATATCTCCCAGTGCATGATTAAGTTTTTATTAAATAGCACTAATTTATGCCTATACAATAATACTCATTTTTGATGATTCAATACTAACCTGATCAAAAAATACACTATCATAAATCGTGAAAGAAATATCTATTCTTCAAAAATATTGCCCTAAGGTTTATAGGTCCCGAATACTCTATCCCAGATAGAAGTATAAAAACCAAAATTTTTAGTTTCATCTCTATGATGTTGATTATGAAACCGGGTTGTGCCTACAAAAAGCCGGTCAAACTTTTCTGGGAAAAACTCTTTGTTCAAATGCCCGATAGTTCCCCATACGAGATTAATCATAAGATAAAACGTTATAGAAACTACAGAAAAATTATAAAAGACCAGCAAGGCTAATATCATTAATCCAAAGCCTATGGTTTCTGCCGGATGTAGTACAAAAAGACTTAAAAAATTAGTATTTACATGTTCATGGTGTTTGCCATGGAGTAGTTTATATACCCAAGGTAAATGAGCTGCATAGTGAAAAAGATACATAAAAAAATCCATGAGAAGGATTAAAGCAAAGACTTCTGACAGCACCCAAACAGGTGAAAGGCTACTTCCAACCTCAATCCATCCATTTTTCCATAAAAAAACACCGATCAACATGACGAAACAATTGCAAGTAATCGTCAGAAAACTTACATATAAATCTGACCTTGAAACCGGATGATTAAGATCACTTAAACTTTGTTTATGACAGGTCTTATCAATGAATAGATAGAGGCCTATTGAAAACAGATAGAGAAAGATATTAACTGTCAAACCAAACACGATCCATTGTGTCCAGGTAAATTGTTCAAATAGTATTATATATTCGGAATTAGAATTCATAAACATCTTCCATATCAACTTAGTCGTATAAATGTATGGATTTCACATTGAAATCAGTTTACATTGTTTTCACAATATAAACTGATCTAATGTATTTATTTGATTTTATAAACTATTTATGATTTCTTATTTCCTGATTTAGCTCTTAGAATCATATAGGCTAAGCCAAGTCCAATTCCTGCCACGACAGCCATTTTTGTCTTTTTTGAAGGGACCGGAAACATGGTTTCACCATAGATTCTGTGAGGTTCAGGAGATGGTTCTAAAACATTTCCTGAATCGGAAGGTGCGTCTTTAACCTTCATCACCACTCGCATCCCTGCAGAAGCTATATTGATGATGCTCTTTGGAAATAAGCCATAGACATTTTTAAGAATGTATGATGCTGCATCCGGAAACAAATCTTTTTGTGGTCTTTTGGCTAGCTCTACAATTTTTTGCGCTGTATCCCTGGGATCTGCAGCGAATGGAGGTATTTTAAAATCCAGTCCGGAATATTTTGCCGAATGCATATTTCCTGTTGACCTTTGGATCTGGGGGTATATATTACAAATATGGACATCCGGGTAATCAGAAATTTCGCCCTGCAAGCACTCCATCATCCCGCGAATTCCAAATTTCGTAGATGAATATACTGCACTGTAAGGAGCCGGCATAAATCCGCCAATAGAAACATTATTAATAAGAATTCCTTCCTGTTGTCTTTTAAAAATTGGTAATGCACTATAAGCACCGTGCATGTATCCGAATAAATTGGTTTTAATCACCTGCTCATTAAGGTCCATTGGTATGTCTTCAAATTTTCCGCTTGCCATTACTCCTGCGTTATTGACCCAAATATCAATTCTGCCATTAAAGCGTATAGCCATTTCAGCAAGGTGAGCCACTTCCTCAGCTACAGAAACATCTGTAGGGACAGCCAATGCGGCCACTCCTAAATCTCTGCATAGGTTAACAGTTTCATCCAACGCTTCTTTACCTCTGGCAGCCACCACAATATTACATCCTTCCAATGCAAATGCTTCTGCCGTAGCCCTGCCAACTCCACTGCTTCCTCCTGTAATAACTACTGTTTTTCCTCTTAAGCTTTTCTGTAATTTATAAACTGATTTCATTTTTGTGGGTTTTGAGTTAAGTACTTAAAATCAACCTATTATTATGCCATACACCCCGAAACAATAAAAAAATACAGAATAAAAGCGTCGTATGAGTCTTAATATAATTCATAGATTTTAGAAGTTGAACGTATAAAGTTTAGAGATCATTCCTGGCAACAATAACCGACATATTGGGTATTATACAATTATTTCTAATATAGAATAACTATACTACAACTATATATTAATTATAAATAATATTTATAAAATTAATTTCAAACCCATAAAAAGACCTCTGCAATAGAGGTCCTTAATATGGAAAGCCATTCCCATCACCCCTTTATTTGAGTATTGAAAAAACTTTTCACCCATTATCTCAACTCAAAATGGGTGATCATAAAAAGCTTCACCAATCACCTCCCCAGCTTATCTCCAGGTTCAAGGATCTGGCTATTTTTTTAATGTGGTCAGCAATCAATCTCAGATTTTTAATCGTGTCCTTATGGTTCACCTGTACTTGTCCAAGGAAATAAGGATAAATATCCACTACATGTCCAAACCCATCAGGTTTAGCCTGGTGATTGGATCTCCTCTTTATTCCATCCACATTGGTGACCCTGGGACCGAACCGGGTTCTCCCCTGGGCAAAAAGCGCCTGCTGTCTTGCTCTAGTTCTAAGACCTTCTACCACGGTAAAGCTTACAGGACTATCGGTAATAGTGGTTTTAATGATCTTTTGTAAGTTCGGATGTACGCCTTCCAAATTACGGAGTGTAGAATCCTTCAAAATTGACCATCTCAATCCTGTGAAAATGATCAGTTGATTCCTGAGCAAATTGACCATGGTATTCCTGAGCAAATTGACCCCCAAAAAAAAGTCAGAAAACGTGTCTTGAATAACTTAGCCAAAAAATACCAAATGGCTAACAAAAGAATAGACATGTTGAACATTAAACAATTATTACGATTATACACCCAGGGGGTAAGTAAATTGCGGATAAGCAAACAACTGGGTATCTCACGCAATACTGCTAAAAAGTATATCAGCCTGTTCCATGAACACCAGCTTACATATGACGAGCTGATAGAGCTGAGTGATGAAGATTTAGATGATTTATTCGAGACTCCGCCAACCGATATAAGGGATAAGGCCAATATTAAAAAACAACTTGAATCGTTGTTTCCTTACATATCCAAAGAACTAAAACGTGTTGGGGTCACCCGTTATCTGCTATGGGAAGAATACATAGATAAATACCCTTCAGGCTACCAATATTCCCGCTTTTGCCATCATTACCGGGAATGGTGTAAAAAGGTGAACCCTTCCATGCATATTGAACATAAGGCTGGGGATAAACTTTTTGTGGATTATACAGGAAAAAAACTTCACATTATTAATAAAGAAACAGGAGAACAACAGGAAGTTGAGGTCTTCGTATCCATACTTGGAGCCAGTGGCATGACCTTCGTAGAAGCTACAAGAACCCAGGGGAAAGAAGATTTTCTTGGAAGTCTTACCAAAACCCTGCATTATTATGGAGGAGTTCCCGCAGCTATTGTTACCGATAACCTGCGTACAGCCGTAAAAAAGAGCCATAAGTACGAACCTGTCATCACTGATTCTCTTCTGGATTTTGCTTCCCACTATAGCACTACAATACTTCCTACGCGTACCTATCATCCCAAGGATAAGGCTTTGGTTGAAAATGCGGTACGCATTGTGTATACCCGCATTTTTGCTCCATTGCGTAAAGATCACTTCTTTAGCCTGGAAGCATTGAACAAAGCTATAGAAAACCTGCTGGAAGGATATAATGAAGCTCCCATGAAAAGAAAGAAGTATTCCAGGGCTGATGTTTTCCGTGAGGTTGAAAGACATGCATTATCCCCACTACCAGCTATGATGTACCAGCTCAAGCATTCTGCACGTGCTACCGTTCATAAGACCAGCCATGTATATTTAAGTAAAGACCAGCATTATTACAGTGTTCCGTTCAGCTATATTGGTAAAAAAGTAAACATTATTTTTAGTAAAAATACAGTCGAGATTTACTATGACCAGCGCAGAATAGCATTCCATAACAGAATCCTGGCTAAATATCAGTATACGACTGTAAAAGAACATATGCCTTCATCTTATCAGTTTATGACTGAATGGAATCCCTCCCGGTTTATCTCTTGGGGAAGGTCTGTCGGGGAATATTGTGAGCAGTACATCATCAAAATCCTGGAAAAGAAACAGCATCCTGAGCAGTCCTATAAAACCTGCCTGGGAATCCTTTCATTATCAAAAAAGATCGGCAACATAAGACTTGACAATGCCTGTAAAAGAGCGTTGGGATATGAAAAATACAGCCTTGCCATGATTAAAAGTATTCTGGAAAGAGGGCTGGATAATCTAACCGATGACGATGCATTTTTTGAAGAAAAGAAACTGCCTAAACACAAAAACATAAGGGGCGGAAAATACTATCAGTAACATCTACAATCATTAACAATTAAATCATTAATACAAAACCTATGAATCAGGCAACATTAGAAAAAATGAAACATTTAAAGCTCCACGGGATGCACAGGGCGTTTTCCACAACAATGGAAACAGGAAGTATCTCCTATACCAATGATGAACTTATAGCCTACTTGATTGAATCCGAGTATGACGACAGGGAAAGCAGAAAGGTAGAAAGATTGATTACCACAGCTAAGTTCAGATACAGGACATTTATGGAAGAGATTACGGCCTCTTCTTCCAGAAATATTGATAAGAATACTATTGGAAGATTATCTTCCTGCGATTTTATATCACAGAAACAGAATATTCTTATTACCGGCAGTACAGGAGTTGGAAAAAGTTTTATCGCAACTACCATTGGATACAAAGCCTGTACAATGGGATATAAAGTCATGTACTTCAGCATCAACAAACTCTTCTCAAAGCTTAAGATGGCTAAGGCAGACGGATCTTACCTTAAAGAGATAGACCGAATAGAAAAGCAGGATCTTATTATCCTTGATGATTTTGGATTACAATCCCTGGATAATCTTAAACGTCAGGATTTTATGGAGATTATAGAAGACAGACACGGAAAACGTTCCACTATTATTGCTTCGCAACTGCCTGTAAGTGCCTGGCATGAAGTCATTGCGGAACAAACAATAGCCGATGCAATACTTGACAGAATGGTTCACAACTCCCTGAGAATAGACCTTAAAGGAGAATCGATGAGAAGAAAAAAAGCTGATCAGAAAATCAGCTCAGAGTAAAGATTTATTTTATATTTTTAAACCATCTTTTAGACACCTTTTTTGACTTCATTCTTAGTGGTCAATTTAATCAGGAATTAGGTGGTCAATATCACTGGAATTTACAATAAGCATAACCTGAAATATTATCATGAGCCACTGACGGTGACTCGGCCATAATCAAAACATGTCCCCGTTTGACAGTACTTTCCGCCATTCCTCTGATTATTTTAATCCGATAAAAGCCTTCATCGGCATGAAATCTATTTATAGCTACTTGTATTAATCCTCTCATATTCACTTCCGCTTTATGACCCTCCAGATCAATTCCTTCTCTTCTTATCTGATCTCCTAAATCTAATAGTGGAGATAACTTTCCAATCTGTGTGATTAATAGTTCTCCTTTCTTACCGGTCACGATATTTTTCATATGGCTAATAATCGCTTGAATAAAACGATCTTTCTGACTATCCTCTTTATAATTAGATTCTCTATAATCTTCCCACTCCTGTACAGTATTAGTAATTATATTATGATGAGGTTCAGGCATGACGTAAATCTTCGGAGCGATTTGAAATGCTTTAACATAATCATCCATTCCCGGAATTTGCATCCGAACCACATTAATATCATCATAATCATCACTATACTTGAAATTTTTTACATCTATTGCCATAGTCTGTTTTTTTGAATTATTATATATTTAACGTACACTTATAAAAAATACAAACAAAATGTTTTGCTATTTTTAGTTAGTAAATTCAACTTTTTTATTCAACAACAGAGGAATTTATATCATACTTTTATCAGTAATTATTGATTTATTCTAATAATCTTCTAACTAATGAATCAGCAACTGCACCCTACTACAAACTATCCTAATTTATACTCCCTTCCTTTTCAACTCTTGAATATCTTCTCTACTATCTCAACTCAAAATGTGGCGGATCATAAAAACTACGCCAGTCGCCACCCCAGCTGATCTCCAGATTTAAGGATCGGGCTACTTTTTTAATGTGGCCAGCAATCAATCTCAGATTTTTAATCGTGTCCTTATGGTTCACCTGTACTTGCCCAAGGAAATAAGGATAAATATCTACCGCATGTCCAAATCCATCAGGCTTGGCCTGATGATTGGATCTTCTTCTTATTCCATCCACATTGGTGACCCTAGGACCGGGCTGAGTTCTCCCCTGAGCAAAAAGCGCCTGCTGTCTTGCTGTAGTTCTAAGACCTTCTACCACGGTAAAATCCACAGGACTGTCACTGATAGCGGTTTTAATGATCTTTTGTAAATTCGGGTGTACACCTTCCAAATTACGGAGACTTCTTGCTCCTAATCTGTATTTCATATTTTTACCATTTAAATATTATAAACTTGCAAAACAGTCGAAAACTACATGAATACTTCTTAAAGCTCATATCCTGATGATTTCCTACTCTTATATATATTCCCTATAAAATTTTGCACTCGTTTAGGAGCTATATAAAAAAGCAGTGGAAATTATTTTAATAAAATACTTTATAATTTAAGTGTATAGAATTGTCCATGCATGGATTGATAGATCAGGATTGTTATCTGTCCACCAGTTATCTAGTATTAATTCTTTTCCTTTTCCGTTGCCTTTTCTTGCCTCAATCACTTTATTACTAGATTTAGACATAATAACATAACCTTTTTTAGGTGCATCATATTTGAATTTCCATAATTGCTCTTCTCTTATCTCTCCTTTTCTATTTTCTAATGAAATAAATGCCTCGTAGTCTTTTCCTTTAGTATCCGTTAAGATTTTCCCTGTTTGTGCATGATGTATCGTATAAAAACTATCTCCGTAACGTTCAAAGCGCCATAAACTTTCGGAGTCTTTAAAAAAAGTGAGATCAGCAGTAAGAACATCACCTTGTTTTAGAAGTTTTTCTCCACTGGGAACATATATTTTTCTATTATTTTCATTGGAATATATCGTATGGTATACACCAGAAATGGGCATTTGATCAAAATCATTTGGGCTTGCTTCAATCAATTCCCATTCAAATAAATTATCGTCAGATTTGGATACCATTTGAAAATCAAAGGTTTCTTCAGCATAAATATCTTCAACTTCAGATTTTACAATTCCCAAATACTGTTTACCGTTGCCTCCCTCGTATACACTTACTAATGCAAATTTTCCACTTCCCAAATACTCCAATTTCCATTTGAATTCATCCCGATCTTCATAAGGACTAAGAATAGGATATTGTCCCCAATTAGCAATGCCGTGCATTTCTTTATCTTCTGTAATTACAATTTTGTATAAACCATTTTCTATCGGAGTAAATTTCCATCGAAAAGATGATGATCCATCATATCCAGCCTGTCTAACAGGCCAACCAAACGGCTCATTAAACCATTTATAAATTAGAGGAAGACCTGAGGAATTAAAATTGATTAGATATTCTTTATACCTCTTAGGTAAAAATAATTTTGATTCACTGAAAGGAATACCATTGTCTTTAATTTCAATATCTCTTATATCGGATTGTCCAAACCTGTACAAATAATGATAAGTAACCTTAGAAGAGATTTTATCTATCAATTTATCTTCTTCTGGTAAATTAATTGTAAAATACCAATTTGCGTCAAATTCTTCAAGTCCTTCCCATCTTGTTGGATCCGGTATGCGAATTCTTCCATCTGTAAAAGCAACATTTTTACGAACATCTGCTATGCCAGGATAATAACCATCTAAAGATGGGTAACTACTATTTATTTTTGCTCCATACGATACCGTAAATTGTATACCAACTCTTAATTGTTTTTGGAGTTCTGTGGGCAATGTTGATTGTACTTCCCAACTTGCTTCTAGTTCTCTCTCTCTCCAAGAACGAGTATTAATAAACTTGGCTTCTTTCAATACAATAGGCATATGAAAATAATTAATAAGATCAGGCCATAAAACCTCATTAAAGCACTCCTCTAGCCAAGAGTTATCTTCGAGAGAAAGAGGTGTTTTAATTACTATTTCTTTAATCTCATCAAAATTTGAAGCAGCTTCTTCATAGATCTTATTTTCGTCCAATGGAGAATATTGAGGAGCTATATCTCTTTTTCTCATATTAAAGTACCGCTCTACATAATCTTTTCTGTAGGCTTCAACAATCTTTTCAGAATCTTTAACAAAATTTTTGTCATAATAGTCTTTAACAATTTGTATTAATGTGGACTTCATCTCTCTGATCATTCTGGCGGCTATGGCTATCAAATGATCGTTATAGGCAGCATATAGATCTTCGGTATGTTCATCTAGCATATTTACTAGTTTATCCTTTTCTTTAGGATCTACAATACTTGTAAGAGATTCCTTCACTTTAAACTTCATCATTGCTATTGTTATTTCCAATGATTCCCGTGCTGATTGTTCGTACATTCTATACATCTTTAGCATGGCAGGAACTATTTTTTCACGAGCGTCTTTTAAAATCATTTTTTTCCAAGCTTCATCCCTATATCCTGTATATTGTTTGGTTGAATTGGCTATATTCATCGTAAATGAATCAATCTCACTTTGAATAAAATCTTTTACCAAAAAAATAAGTCCAGCAAATATGTCCAATATAATCCCTACCGGTCCACCTATAATGGATCCGGTAGCAATAACAGCCAATGTTGAAGCAGTAATCGCCAAATCGGTATAGTCCTCATTTCGTATATTTTCTAAGACCCCCAATATATCTCCCACTACGGGAATAACACTTAAGACAATACTAGTTTTAGTTAATGCATCCGAATCACCCTTAAAAGCTGCTGACACCCCTTCTATATAACCAATAAGACTTAATGCAGCCAAAGGCCCTTCATTGAGAAATTTATTCAGTGAATGTGCTGTACTTTCAAAAATGACAACTTTAGATCCCGGACTGGTTCTTAGTTCATCAAAAGAACTTACAAATTGCCCTTTGAATTTGTTTGGAATATTTTGATCTTTCATCAAATCCTCTATCATTTTTCTCGCTTCTTCCTTTATATTCATAACATTCTTATCTGAATGGGGAATGTTTATTTTTATTTGTTTATGGGTAGCCCGGGGGCGACACAAAAGCAAATGGTGATAAAGAATCAACATTTCTACAATGTTGATATTATCTATAGGAGTATTATAATCATATCTCATTTTGCTAATTTTTTATATTATAAATATTATTTCAATTCATGCTTTTTTATGAAATCTAGATTTTAATCTTTTTCTAAAATGTCCATTGTTTTTCTTTATTGAATTACAACAGTTATTTCTAAAGACTTTCTTAAATTGGATTCATGAATTCAATACGCTTTCTACATTTTAGGGACAATTTTTTTAACCAACCAATAACAGCATTTTCCAGAATTCATACCTATACTCTATAAAATTATTCCCGGGATAAAGATTTTTTTTATTTCGGGGGAAACTCAAATGGATTTTTAATAAAGTTGATTACATCAACTAATAAAAAATAGCTTCTACTACAACTCTTATCACTCCAACGATTATTGCTCCTACAATTCTACTTGCTGATCTTTTCCATTTTGTTCTCTTACTAACTACAGGGGCCCGCATCACCTATCAGTTTTGCTTCCTTATAGTTGGGGTTAATCACATTATCTACTTGATAAATCTTATAAGTATGATCTAGATAACCTTTTCTTATACATCTCCCAATATCTTCCATTGTATAGATAGGGTGACCTTCTTTATCACTAAGAGCTGTTAAAGAGTCAGCTATAATAGTATCTTCAATAGGCACTCTTTCATAAGAAAAAACCACCTCACTCCGATAAGACAATCTATCCTGCACCGCATTATATTTTGTTCTTTGGGTATCAATAGTGAAATTAGTTAATTCATAAGCAATACGATCAATAAGTTCTTGTTTTTTTTCAAATCCTGTTACAGATTCACTCCAATCAGTGTGCTCGTTGATCCAACTTCTTTCCTCTGAGTTTGCTACTCTCAATTCCGAAAGTTTTACCTCATAACCTAGAGGTTCCTCATCATTAGCATATTTCCATGGGATTACAAACTCATTATTTAGCCCTTCTTCCATATTGAGAAGACGCTGCCTACTGTGACATAACTCATGAGCTAGCGGCATAAAAATGGGAGCTAGAACCTTCGAATGCTCTATTTCCAATGTGACTTTCGGATCTAAAGCCACAATGGATCGTTCCGGATAACAACTCCCTGATGTTTCCTGTACAGAAGATTCATAAGAATAGTTTTTACGCTCCATCATCGTAGGACTTGGTGCCATAATCAATACATGTCCAACTTTTTTTATAGCATGGTCTACCTTCTTTATTTCAAAAAAGCCTTCATCGAGATTAAAGTCGTGATAGTTTTCACGCAATTTTTCTTCTTCCTTTCTTGCATCAAATGCTCCATTATCATCCAATGCATGAGGTATAGGCTTTAGATTACTAAGTTGCTCAAGTAATAAATGCCCTCCATGTCCTTCATTAATTTCATATAAAATATGTTGTATTTCTTTTAAAAATCTATCCCTTTGTTCATTTGAAGTGAATTGGTCAATCCAAGTTTCGGGGGTGTCGGTTTTTATAAAAAAATGAGAAACCGGCATTACAAAAATATTGGGTAATACCTGGAAAGCCTTTCTGTATAATTTACCAGGGTGATTAGGCAACTCCATCATTACAACATCAATATCATCTATCTCATTATTAAAATTTAAATCTTTAATAGCCATAGCTTGTATCTTAATTTCTATTTTATAGGATCTAATTCATATGATGAAGCATTATACCCTAATTTTGTAATCTTTGATATTTTCTTTGCAACAGGATCTGTAAAATAAACATTCCAATAAGTTTCTTCATTAGACAAAGGAAGATGGGGAATTATTTTAAGTTTTTTACGAGAAGCTTTTTCAGTAAACATATATTTACGATTCTGAAATCTATCAAACTCTTCAAAAACAATAGTAACCAATCCGAAAAGTGTTTCCGGAAAATCGTTTGGAGATTCCCATTCTACCTCTGCATAATCTATGTAACCGTCATTAATTTTATAATTAACATGTATAAATTTTGGTCCCTCTAGCTCTAAAGGTGTTACGTTCTCCGGCCACAATTTTTTTGCCTTATTTATAATAGTTTGGGCTTCAGTCTTCATCATCGCTTCACCGTCATTATCATCTGTCTTGGTGTCCGTGAGGTTGGATTCCTCTTTTAGATTCTTATCAAAAGACTTTTTCAATAATTTAAATAAATAAACAAGTCCATTCTCCATAGCCGGCTTTAGGCGCTCTGCCATATTCATTAGAAGCTGATCTTGCACCTTGTAGAGCTCTTTTTTTGCTTTATTGTACATATCGGTTACTTTAACGTTATGAGTGGAATCTTGTACTCCTATCAGCTGGCGGCAAATCATGTTTGTGTGATAGGTCACCATATGATGGAGCTGGGCGAATGAAACTTCAATGGATTGTACTAAACGCAAGTGAATTTCTTCAATGATAGGAATAAGGAGTTTCTCCATAGGTTTGGACACCAATTTTATCCAACTTAATTTTCTTGTTAGACTACCAGAATAATTTCTGTCTTTACTCTTTTTCATTTCATCGAAGTACCTTATTACAGAATCAGTGTGCATTATAGCATTCTTAATCCACTCTTCAGGATTTACTTCCGGGGCTCCACGAATCCCTATCAAAGCTATCACTCTCAAGGCCATTCTTCCGGAATTGGAAGATTCTTTACTCCCCAAATCTTTATAAATTCCCAGCATATCTGTTAGCCCGGAAGACAAAGTACTCAATTGAACCATATTTAAAATTGATTCAGTGTCCTCCATTAACTTTTTTTTGATCGATGCGAACCAAGTATCATACATTTCTATATTGGCTACTGATGCTGCCACAAAAATGTTAAGCTCATCTAATGTTTTTTTGAAAATATTATATACATCCGTACTATTAGTCTCCGAAATACTTCGTTGAGAAGTAAACTGGCCTGAAAATGCATTCGGCTGATGGGATATCCGAAACAAATCGTTGATACGAAAGCTTTCTTGATCAATAATCATATGCTTTTCCATCGATTTAAAACCTGTTGAAATGATCACGGGATTTTCAACTTTATCCGGATAATATAAATCATGACTTGATACAATTTCCAAATCCTTCACTTTTAGCAGCAATGAGTCATAACTTGGAATTTTGCCGGATGCTATATATTCCTTAGGATCAAGGGGATCATCTACTTTATAAATCAAACCGTCTACATCTAAAGTGCCATTTCGCAGATACTTGGGTATTTCGTTATCCGTCATTCCGTTGGCAGTCAAAAAATCACCGACAATCACATCTTCTGTAAAGGCGATTTCATTTCTTATTTCTTTATCTCTTGCATAAAGTGAGCTATTAAAAATTTTTCTCTTGGCCAAATTGGTAACCGCTATATCTGCTTTGGAAATTCGATAATTATTTTTTGAAGTCAAATCAGGTACGGTAAGCATCCCGTACGGAGTATTACCTACAAGGCTTTGTAAGCTATGGCATAATAAATGAGCCAGCCCAGCTAAACAGGGAAGATACTCTCCTTCAGCTTTTTTTAAAGTAATATAAGGATCAATACATATAATAGATCCCGTACCTTTCTTATTGAAAGCATCTTCCCATACGAGAGGTAGCTCAAACTGAAGATTATTTTTTTTCGTCTGTGCACTATCCGGAAGCATAATCAATACATTTCCTATTTTTTCTCCCTCTTTATTTTCGAAATAACCCACCTTATCGTTTCTCTTTGAGAGCCTTTCCACAAGATGCTTACCACTATTTCCCATTTTTATTTGAGAAAACAGGCCTTCAATAATAGAAACAAAGCTCTTTTTATCCGAATTATTTTCATTTTCTTCTCCAAAGCTATACCAGGGAAGTTTTAATGGCTCCGGCATTACATAAATATTGGGAGCGATTTCATAAGCTTCGGCATAAGACCATTCTCCGGTCTTTTGGGTATAGGGAATTTTTAACATGATTTTACGAGAAAGCCATACAGAATCCTCATCCTGTGGTGAGTCTATAAAACATGTATCCTTACCATTTATGGTAGAATAATCCTCCGAATCTTTTTCATTTTTTTCCTGACGAAGGTGAATCGTATTTCCTAATAATTTCCACGCATGATCATCATTTCCATATGTCCAGGCACCCAGCTTTTGCAGGTAAGACTCCACTTCTTCTTTTTGAATAGATTGATCCTTTCTTATTTCATCAATTTTATTATTAAAATCTGAAATGCGTTCCACAATCATTTGTATTGCATATTGATCAGAAGGCTTCGGCAGAAGTTTTTTATCTTCCCTTATGGCTAATAATAACCGATAATTACTTAACTGTTCCAGATGGTAAGAAAATACATAAAAATCTCTACTCCATGCTGCAATGTCTGCAGCAATTCTTCTTAGCTCAACAATAGAAGGTAATTGTTCCAACCCTATGGGTAATACTTCATGATACAATCTTTCCATAAGATGGATCTGAATCAACATGGCAGATGAGTTTCTTCGCTGGGTTTGATAGGCGTGAATTCCCATCACCTGATTCTTGGCACGTTCTTTTCTTGCCGGCTCGAAAGTAAAGAAATAGGCCTTAAAATATTCTCTAAATTCACTTTTCCATTGTTCGGACATCCCTTTGATTGTCTCTTCCCTTAATTTTTTAAAGCTATCTTTTAAAGGACCAGACTTTACAGGTGTCCATTCATTTCCTGATAAGCCGGAAAAATCACTGATTTCAGCACTTAATTGGTTTAAAGGAATATCATCCAGCCAGGCTTCAAAAATCAATATCCATGCTAGCCAGCCCACTGCTAACTCTGCCTCTTCCATACCAATATTTGGATAGGAAGACAAAACCTGCACTTCCATTTTCCAGGTATCAATATCCTCCCATTTAAATCCTAATTGTAAAAGTCTTTGTTCGTTTAACCAATTTTTCAATATTCCATGAAGATATTCTGGGTTCACTCTGACATTTCTTGAGCTTCCTTTACTTGTTGATACAAACCAACCAGGATAAATTCTTCTATTCATTTTTTTGCCTTGTGTTTCCATATTGATATTATTCTATTTTTGTAATATTCCAAATCTGATTTTTTATATTATCCTGAGATTCTTTAGCAAAAACGATATTTTCAGTGGAATCTTTATCCGGTATAAACGTAAGACAGTCTCCCGCATAGTCTTTTGAAAATAACTTATAGTGTCCTTTTTCGTAAACAAATATAAAATCTAACATAGTGATAAAAGGAGCCTCTTTTCCTAAATACTTAACAGGAAAAATTCTTGGTTCTATACTCATATCCAGAATGGAATGATTTATCTTATATATCTTTTCTCTCGCTGTTGAAGTAGATTCATCCCAAGATAAAACCATATCCTGTTCTCCATTTTCAATAGTGGCTACATATTTTTTTTCTGTTTCCAATCCAAAAGCTTCCGGCTCTACAATCAACCAACTTTGCCAGCCTGAATCTATTTCTGCACGTGATCCTAATTTTAAACCTTGATTTTCAAAATCTTCTGCTTGTATGGCCAGCTGTACTTCCTTATTGATAATCCTCCATGCTTTTCTTTCATCATCATAAGTAACTTTCCATAACTGCTTATTCCTATCCGATTTACTAAAGGGCTTTGGACTCACCCGAGTACGGTTTCCGGGAATAGGGCTTAACGTTAGAAGATTATTCATAGAATCATAAATAAAATAATACTCTGCTTCTTGCTTTTCAAATCGAAACAGGCATTCTCTGTTTTGATAGGACTCAATTTTCACCTCTTGATCTCCCTGAACTATATTGATATAGCGATCACTCTTAATTTTTCTAAAGTTTTCAAAAGCAACGATATTGTAATAAATACCCGGAGAAGGAAATTCACCAAATCTCCATCTTCGAAGCAGTATTTTTTCCTTAGGATTTCCACTTGGCATACCAGCTATTAATTCCCACCCTTCTTTATCTTCTTTAGAACTTCCTTCCATTATGCACGTTCTTTGTTCAAAAAACATCAGGAAACTATCCTCTCCTAAAGGATAAAGTTCAAACGGTATCTTGACAACCGAATTCTGGTATGCTTTACCATTGTTATTCCTTATAAAATAATTCGAAAAAATATTACTGAAACTAAAACTATTAAGAGATTCTTCAACAGTATTGGCTAACCATACTTGTGATGGATGTGAGGTTAATGACCATAATCCTAATGGTAATGATGTTGAATTACTCGCATAAAGAGAGGTTATACATCGATTGTCATATTCAGAAAAAATAGTGTATGCTTTTTTATCCTCTACACGACCTGCATCTGCTTTAATCAGATTAAACAGACAGTTCTTACCATCCGGAACAAGACTAAAAGTTTGTGAATGATCAGCTAATCCAATGAATCTATCCGGATATACTCCGCTTCTAAATTTTATATATCCTTCATCATCCAATACAACTTCCCATTTGTAAGCTTGATTTTCTTCTATATTTCCACTTTGTATCCCTATGGTTCCATCTAAATTGGACGTTAGCTTATTTTTAGTTTCAGCATTTATAATCATATAGAAATTATCTCTAAACTTTCTGAATATCCATCTTTGCTTTCCTTTTGAAGTGTACTTCTCCTGTATTAAGCTACCATCCGAACTACTTAAACTTAAGCTTGAACTAGCGTATTGAAATAAATATTCATTATAAGGTACCGGTAGAAGATAGTCTTTTAAATAGCTTTTCCGACCATTCACTTCAATATCAACATATCTGTCACCATTTTTATTCACCTTAACTTTAGCATAGGAGTGCTCACCTATTAATGCGGTAGGCGTTTTAATATAAACCATTATAGCATCCCAAGAATCAGTTATAGGGATCAAATGATCCGTTTTTTTATCTTTCATTTGTGTAGAAATCCAGTAACTTGGTATTTTAGTTTTTTTTGATAGTACATAGGCTTCTACTCTGAGTAAGGCTAAAAGTTCCTCTGGAAGATCTGGAAGATCCCAGGTCAAGGCATATTGTTCTTTTTGAGCTTCCCGTAAGTCAATATGAAGTAATGGTAGACTAAAAATAAGATCAGGCCAAAATTTACCTTGGAAACATTCATCTAGCCAGGACCATTGATCTTTTAAAATTTCAATTTTAGATACTCTGCTTTTTATTGTTTCAAATCTTTCATTTCCCTCTTTTCTATTTTGGATTCGATCACTTTCTAATGTTCCTTCATACGTTTTCCAACTGATGTACTGTGCTACATAATCTTTTTTATATTGTTCAAGAATATCTTTTGAATTCTTTTCATAGTTGTGGCTATGATACTCTTTTACTAACTGATAAACAGCTTCTTTACAGTCCCTAATTGTTTTGCCTGCAACATCTTTCAACATCTCATCATAGATATAATACATCTCTTCTACCCGCCCACAGGCAGTAGCCATTATTTCATTTTTAATATTAAGATCCTTTTCCGCATTTTTAGCTTCTTCTGCATTTTTTAGAATGAGATTAATGCTGATTTCTAATGATTCCCTAACCTGAGTTTCAAAAACCCTATATGAAGATTCCATCTCTGGAATTATTTGCTCTTTTACCTTTTTCACTACATCACTCTTCCAAACTCTATCCCGAAGTCTGGTATATTTTTGTACCTCTTCATTAAGATCCCGTGGAGCAAAATAGTGAATGATACCTTCAATAAGGTCTTTGAGGTAAATCCCTAAAAATATAATTCCTATAATAGCAGATATGGTCAATCCTATAGGTCCTCCAATAACAACAGCCCCTCCTAAGACAGCCAAAAGAGCGATTTGAGATGCAACGGCGTTATAATCTTCTTTTCTCAGAGCATCTGCGATTCCTAATAGATCACCAACAATAGGAACAATACCTAAAGCACTCGCTGTTTTAGTAAAATTATCTGCATCACTTTTAAAGACCTCAATTAAGCTTTTGCACCACCCATAAAATTCAAACACGTCCATCGGTACTGAGGTAAGTCCCCTATTCAAAACTTCAACAGAGTTTTTGAAATTAATAATTTTAGCCCGAGGATATTTTTCTGCACTTTTGAAAGAATTTACAAAATAGGGCTTGAATTGATCTGTATTTTTCTGTGAATCTAAAAATTCATTTACGACTTTAATTGAATTTCTACGAAGCTCATTGATCTCAACATCTTTAAAAAAACTATCCTTTTCCACAAAATTTGCAGGTTGGCTTGTAATAGATGGAATACATGAAATAAGTTTAGAAATACTTCTCTTGTATGCAGTAATAGACCTTTTTTTTCTGCTATGAATCAGATCACAAGAAACAACATTATTCAACTTCTGAATTTTTGAGTCCGAAGGGTCCAATTCTAATGACTCTACTTTGTAAGGTCCTTCAAAATCCAAATAACTTCCCCGTAGGAACCTTTGAATATAATCAATCGGATATCCTTTTGCAGTCAATGAATCAGCAATAATTTCTACTTCGGTCGGAAAATTGTAATAGATATTCCATATTCGATAATCAAGTCTTTTACGAAGTACATTTGCTTTATCACTAAATCCTACTAGCACTTCACTATCTAGATAATCAATCCTCCTCAGAAGATACTTCCAATAGTCGAAAGCATGCGATATTCCCACCACATCTACTATTCTTCTATAGAAATCACGCCATGCTGGATTCGTTACATTAACTTCAACAGCCCTAACTTCCTTTACGGGGTATTTCTCACGTCCTGTAAAATTGTCTATAATAATATTTCCTTCCTTATCTCTTAATGGTCCATGATATTGATCTTCTATATAAAACATCGTATTGGCCTTTTCTACTTCTATCAGTACTTGGAAGCTATGACAAAGTTCATGTGCCAGTACACCGAATGAAGGGATTATAGCTCCTGTACTCATAACCTTTCCTGTAACTGCAGGGTCTATTGAAATCATGGATCCCATTCCTCTTCCGTAACCTTCAACTGATCCTTGCATTTTTTGTTGATTATAGATCCCATTAGCAATAGCTCCTGGACTTAGCCCCATAATTATTACATGTCCCACCTTTCTATTTTTTCCTTCTTTGGTAGCTATATCAAAATAACCTTCTTCAGTGTCAAAATAAGCTATTTTTGTATTCTCAGGATCATATCCTATTAAATTCCCCCCTAAAGGCTCTCCTTCATAATATACTGGTAAGGGCTTTAAATTTTCAATTGCATCCAATAATGTTTTTCCCGCTCTACCTCTACTTATATCTTCTAAATGATCAGAGATTGTATTAAGAAACTCCTGTTTAGTTTCTATGGAATTGTATCTCGTAAAATTTAACCATGAGTCGGCCGTATCACCACTATCGAGATCAAACATCGCCTGAGGAAGAACATATATTCCTGGCTTTAGCTGAAAAGCTTTTTCATAAGAATCAAAGGGAGCATAAGGTATTTTCATACTTACCACATTGATATCATCAATAGGATCATTATAATTAAATGGCATAACAATAGATTTAAATTAATTATTTAGATAAGATTCAGAACTGCTTTTTTAATAGACTATTCTTGGGAACCTCTAAAATTATTTCAATGCATCAAAAGCCATTATTTTTTATACATTCGACAGCTAAAATAATACTTCCTAAAACTGACTTTCCCCGCTCCTATTTCTACCGGAACATCCAGGAGTATTAGTTAAAAAAGGATAAATTTTATCAGTTGTTTGATCGTATAATATTAATCAATGGCAAAATCTGCACGCTTCACATCAGTACTCTTCCATGAATCCGGATAGTATATTTCTCAGAAACCTAAATCAGCTTTCTAGGTAAGTATTGCTAACCCCGGAATAGTGATCTAAACTGGAGCTCTTGAGTTAAACATCATAAAGTATCGTACTATTTTTCTACTATCCCATGCTCTTCTCTCATACTTCTTTTTTGTTTTAAATGCCACATCAGCAAGCATATCATCATATTTTTTCACCTATTGCGAACTTCGATATTTCAATAACCTTCTTGCCTCATTGCATTCTAACTGATCAATTCTAGTATCAATCTAATTGTCTTAACCTTTTATTGTTAATTCAAGAAATTCTCTAGTTTTTAGTTTCCAGGTAGAATAATTAGGAACTATGTTTTTTTTGTACATATTTCTTTTATCATCTCTTTCCACACCTTATTCACTATTCATCATCAGGAAGATCACTAGGTTCAACAAGTTCCCATTCATACAAATTTTCATCAGATTTGGATACCATTTGAAAATCAAAGGTTCTTTCAGCATAAATATCTTCAACTTCAGATTTTACAATTCCTATATACTTATTATCATCATCTCCTGCGCTCACACTTACTATCCCAAATTTTCCACTTCCCAAATACTCTAGCTTCCATTTGAATGTATCCTGATTTTCATAAGAAACAATAACAGGGAGTTTTTCCCAATAAGCAATGGCACCTTCCATTCCAAAATATTCTTTAAATACAATATTATATAAGTCATTTTCTAAAGGAGTAAATTTCCATAGAAAAAGAGGGGTTCCGTTATATTTAACAGGTATAAGGGCTAAATGGCCGACCCCCGGGAGATTATAAATAATGGAAAGACCAGATGCACTAAAAGTGATAATGTAGCTCTTATTCCTCTTTGGAAGATATATATATTTTTCGTGCGGTTCAATAAGCTCCCATTCATACAAATTTCCATCAGATTTGGATACCATTTGAAAATCAAAGGTTTCTTCAGCATAAATATCTTCAACTTCAGATTTTACAATTCCCAAATACTGTTTACCGTTGCCTCCCTCGTATACACTTACTAATGCAAATTTTCCACTTCCCAAATACTCCAATTTCCATTTGAATTCATCCCGATCTTCATAAGGACTAAGAATAGGATATTCTCCCCAATTAGCAATGCCGTGCATTTCTTTATCTTGTGTAATTACAATTTTATATAAACCATTTTCTATCAGAGTAAATTTCCATCGAAAAGAAGATGACCCATCATATCCAGCCTGTCTAACAGGCCAACCAAACGGCTCATTAAACCATTTATAAATAAGAGGAAGACCTGAGGCATTAAAATTGATTAAATATTCCCTATTACCCTTTGGAAGATATATATATTTTTCACTAGGTTCAATAAGCTCCCATTCATACAGATTTCCATCAGATTTGGATACCATTTGAAAATCAAAGGTTCTTTCAGCATAAATATCTTCAACTTCAGATTTTACAATTCCCAAATACTGTTTGCCGTTGCCTCCCTCGTATACACTTACTAATGCAAATTTTCCACTTCCCAAATACTCCAATTTCCATTTGAATTCATCCCGATCTTCATAAGGACTAAGAATAGGATATTCTCCCCAATTAGCAATGCCGTGCATTTCTTTATCTTGTGTAATTACAATTTTGTATAAACCATTTTCTATCGGAGTAAATTTCCATCGAAAAGAAGATGATCCATCATATCCAGCCTGTCTAACAGGCCAACCAAACGGCTCATTAAACCATTTATAAATAAGAGGAAGACCTGAGGCATTAAAATTGATTAGATATTCCCTATTACCCTTTGGAAGATATATATATTTTTCACTAGGTTCAATAAGCTCCCATTCATACAGATTTCCATCAGATTTGGATACCATTTGAAAATTAAATTCTCGTTCAGTATAAATATCTGAAACTTCAGATTTTACAATTCCTATATATCTATTATCACTATCTCCAGCACTTACACTGACTAAACCAAATTTTCTATTTCCCAAATATTCCAATTTCCATTTGAACGCATCATTATCTTGATACTCTTTAATGATCGGATGATTCTCTGAGCTATTATTTGCAAGAGCCATTATAGATTGATCTTGTCCATCTTTGATGCTAATCCTATAGATATTACTTCCTAAAGGAGTGAATTTCCAACCGAAAGAAGAAACCCTTCCATCATATTTAGCTTGTCTAACCGGCCAACCTGAAAACCATTTATAAATAAGAGGAAGACCAGAGGCACTAAAATTGATTAAATACTCTTTATTCCTTCTAGGCAGATATATATATTTTTCACTAGGTTCAATAAGCTCCCATTCATACAGATTTCCATCAGATTTGGATACCATTTGAAAATTAAATTCTCGTTCAGTATAAATATCTGAAACTTCAGATTTTACAATTCCTATATATCTATTATCACTATCTCCGGCACTTACACTGACTAAACCAAATTTTCTATTTCCCAAATATTCCAATTTCCATTTGAACGCATCATTACCTTTATAATTATTAATGACGGGATGCGCTGAGCTATTATTTGCAAGAGCCATTAAAGGTTCATCTAGTCCATGTCTGATCCTAATGCCATAGATATTACTTCCTAAAGGAGTGAATTTCCAACCAAAAGAAGATGATCCATCATATATTGCTTGTCTAACTGGCCAACCAAAAGGTTCATTAAACCATTTATAAATAATAGAAAGCCCGGATGCACTAAAATTGATTAGATACTCTTTATTCCTTCTAGGCAGATATAAATCTTTCGGGCTTATTTTAATCTCATCATCTAGAATATTTTCAATGATCCATAATTGATTCTCATCACCTGTATCTTCATATTGAGTTAATGCTTTATTATGTCCATTAGATTGAAGCATTTTTTGGCTATGTTGTACCTGTAATTTCCATACCCCTTTATCTTCACCCTCCTTTATAAAATCCCACTCCTGATGTACTCCTCCTATCGCTTTAGATTGGATAGCGTTTGCTCCATTGCCTGTAAAAACGCCTTCAATTTGTATTAACTTTTTACTAAATACATTCTTAATTGTACATACGTTATTTTTTTTCTTTTCTATAATCCATTGTTGTTTAGGGTCATTTTTATTATAAGACATTAAAACCACTGAAGTCCACTCAATATTGTTTTGGACCCCTATAGCCGTAAAAGTATTTTTATAAGGTTTTATGGAGTAGTATTTTGTTACTCGCTCTATTTTCTTAGAGTGGATAATCTCTTTAAAAGTAAATGTTGAGCCAAGATTTTCGCCTATCATTAATGTATTATTCTCTATAGATAAGGCTTTCCCAGTATCTTCAGCAACAATCTTCCATCCTTTATCTTGAACAACCAATTTCCAGACAGTTTCATAATCTTTTTCTTTTACATTAGATGTCACTTGAATATAGGCAAATCCATCATTTGACCGTGCAAGTTTTAATGATTGGTTCATAATATAAACTCCTTTACCTTCGTCTGCAGCAACGATCTGCCATTGCATCATTGAACTTTCATCATTGATATCTTTTAATACTACTAAGTTACCATCACCATTGTGAGTAAGCCATTTTTCATTATCAAATGATATATAATAATATTTATCAATCATAGAAAAAGAAGTAAATTTCAGCCTATTCAAATAACTTCTTTCCTCCGCAGAAACAATAGGGAGAGCAGGGTGTGAGTCAGGGGTTACCCGGAGGGTACCATTATTAAATATATTCCACCCCTGACTATAATAAAAATTAAATTGTCCATAAAACTGACTTGGATTATTGACCAGTTCACAATAGTGCCGATCTTCTTCGGATGAAGAACCGAACATTACGTTCTCTGAAATATATTGTCCGTTATCCATGTTCATAAGCTTGATATGTCCAGGCTTAAATTCCTCTACTTTCCAAAGTTGTGAACTTATTCCATCAGCTTTGGGCCATTGCACCACCATCGCTCCATTTTCAACAGGTAGATCTTTATCCAGAAATAATCGATTAACATGAGAAGAAATTTTGTATACCTCTCCTACTACAGGGATTTCTACACTCGCTTCCACAAAAAACCAATCGGAAAGAGGATTGTTCTTTTCAATAGGAACAATAGATAAATTTCCATGTTCTTTGTACGTATTAGGATCATCTTTCTTAAAGCCTATACCTGAAGATTTATCAATATCTTGTAAGTGAAAAGCTCCCCAATTTTGTATTACTGGTTTTATGTAAGGATTTCCTGATTCTTCATCCGAGCAGAAAATAATCTTTTCACCATTCTTTAATGTATCTCGGTTTATAATCATGCCAGAAGCAAGGTTTTCAAAAATAAAGTAATCTTCATCAACAATTGTTACTGTACTATCAATTGTCTGATAGGATCTGCGTAACCTCCATAACTCATCTATACTAAGTCCCGGCAAGGACTGCAAAAGTTCTGCATAGACTATTTCTTTTTGAATACTATCTGGTATATTTTCGAATTCATTGTACTTTTTCATCATTGCTGCCCCGGGCTTCAAAACCATTTTACTCTCACTGGACATGATTCTGAAAATGCCTCCTACCCGAGGTCTAAAAATTGGAAGCTCTCCTTCTTTAATACGTTTAAAATCATATTGTAATTGTAAGTGATTATCCTCAAGCAAATATTTAATCTCTGTTTTTTCAGATATTTTCATACCCTGATTATTGATAAAATAAGATTTCCATACATAATGATCTTCGGCAAAAGGAAGCATTGGTAAGATTTCAATATGCTCATCCTGAACAGGAACAGATAGGGTTTGGATCACATTTCCCCAAGTATCATATTCTTCAAAAACTATTTTTATCCCATTGGTAAGTGCATAAGGTATATTAAGGGGAATCATCCATTGTACTTTGAGCTCATCAATATCTACATGACTTCTTTCTCTTTTTTGGGCATCAATATGGACAAAGAGAGGAGCTTCAATAGTAACAGGGATTAAGGTATTCGGCCATAACCGAACCATTTTATTCAATACCGCTGATACTATTTGTAGCCGGTCGCTATATTCCCATCCGTCTTCTTTCATCCGGGAGATATAATCATCGAAAAGTTTTGCTGCCTGTTCCGGTTCCTCATATTCCTCAAGAAAATTCGCTCTGCTTTTGTTCATAAATTGTTCTGTAAAGCCAGACCATTTCGAGTCATACACTTGCTGAAGCAACTCTAGTAGACTGTCATATAATACTTCCTTAATATTCACCGCCATTTTAATCAGTAGATCATCATGCAATCCCAAAAGGTCATCATACATTTTAGCTTGTATACTTCCCAATTTCTTCAGATCTTGTTTTGCTTCGGTTTCTATCAATATAGCTCTGTACTCTACCATCGCCAATATCTGTGCAAACGAAGCCTGAACAACCTGTTCCGCCCGAAGGTAGATTTCTTCCGCCATAGGAATTAGATGTTTTTCCAATTGTTCCGAAAGAAATTGTCGCCAGTTGATGTTGCGACGTCTTCTATATTCCTCCAGATCAAAACTAGGTGCCGATGTACCGCTTAAAAAAGAATTGACTTCAGCATCCACATAGATATGATTTAAAATCAGGCTTTCAAAATCATCTGGGTTTTTATGTGGAATTAAAAAAGCCAACACTGAAATCATAGTAGTTTCAGGGCTCTTAGATGTTACATTCTCATCAACAAGTCCGGGATGAATCCCTAATAAATCAGCTAGGGTTTTAGAAAGTCCGTTAAATTTACATACATTAGAAACCTTTAGACTATCTAGAGCAACATTTCGTGACAATTGAGCAATCCATTCCGAATGATTTGTCAATATTTCAGGGACATTTCCTATATGCTGGTTGAGAATCTGTACAACAGATGGAAAAACAGTATAGATTTCCCGCTCCTTATAGTACAAATCATTAAAGTCTCTAGTAAAATCTCCATGATACAAATTAGGCTTTTTAAACTCTTGAATCAAATTATTAATTTTTAGCCTTGCTTCACTCAAAATATTTGACCAACTTTTCTTTGTAAACGTACTAGTAAAAGGGGTAATCTCGTTTACTTCAGCTGGAAGGTATTGGTTGTTTTGAAAATTAAAACGATATTCATCTACCTTCACCAAAAGCTGATCATATGATGGCATTTCAAGGTTTTTGGGTTTATTAGCAGGGACTTTAAAACTGACCCCAAGGTTTTGTTGATATACAGAATCATCATATTTCCATTTTTCAGGTACCTCTACACTCGAATCTACTGATGCCATTTTACAATCCTGTACTATAAGCCCTAAAGATATTTCATTAAATTCCCAACCGATCCCGTTAAAAGCAGCTTCCGTTCGATTATTGATTAAAATATCACTCAGCATCAATCTATAGGAGCCATTGTATTTACGATCAATAGTAGCTGCAGTATCTGTATAGAAGCTTCCTTTTGCAAAAATATTCATCATATCATTGGTATAAGCCCCTTTAAGTGTTCTTAAACCATGGAGTAAGCTATGGATAAAATCTATAAGCCCTCCTTTTTCAACATAATTGGCATAAGAATAGGAGTTAACATGTGGATACATGGCCACCACCGAGCCAGTAGACCTTCCTGCTATCCCATCTTCCATGCTGTATGGTAATTCATAATGAAAAATTCCTTGATTTGTTTGATGATTAGAAGGCGCCATTATCAATACACCACCTACTTTAGAACCATCTTTAAGCTCTAGATGTTCTAAAGAATTATCACCAATATACTCTAGTAACTTCGCTCCACTATATCCGTCACTAATAAGCTTAACAAATACTTGAACTCCTTTTACAAAATCTTCTTTAGCTTGTTGTGTATCTATTATATCTGATGAGGTCCCATCCTCATCCAGCCAGGGTAAATTTAGGGCTTCCGGCATTACATAGATCCCGGAGAATATTTTATAGGCATCAGCATAAGCAGCATCACCTTTCAGCTGGGTATAGGGGATCTTCATTTTTACCTTTGTAGAAAGAACATCATCAGCTCTTACCTTATAAATACCCTCAGTATTTTCCATTAAGTCTTTTCCATTTCTATATCCTCGCCATTCTTTCAGAAAATCATCTTGATCAAAACGATTTGAATGAATCTTTAAAATCTTCCAGCTCCATACGTCAGTCCCATAAGCCCAAGCTGTCAATCTGAGTAGATAAACCCTCAGCTTCTCCTCACCATTTTCTTTAAAGTTTTTTTGTTGTTTTATAAAACCTTCTACACTTTTAATAATTTCTTCTTTTCCCCTCATTTCACAATCTAACGGTCTAAGCTTTTCTTTCTCACGAAGCACCAACAAAAGCCGGTAATTGCTTTTATGATACGAGTGGTAAGAAAGTCGATAATAGTCCCTACTCAAGATAAAAATTTCAGCTAAGGAAGTTCTGATTGCTTCTAATCCTTTTATTTCTTTTTGGGTAAGAGGTTCATCATAAAATTTTTCAATAAGGTTCATCCAAATTCTGGAGCCGGAAGTATCTAACCGCTGATTTTTGTAGGCATGTAGATCCGGATATACTCCAGTCTCATACAGACGCCTTTCTTCACTAAGGGCATTAAAATACGATTTGAAATCCTCTCTGAATCTTTTTATCCATTCTTCAGACATTTCTTTTTCTGACTCCCGTTGAAGTACTTTAAAACTTTTAGCCAACGGCTTATTTTTAAAATCTTCACTTACCCATAAATCATCAGCATAAGTCCGAAAAGGATCTATACTCGATTCCAGACTTCCTTCCTGAGTATTCAGCCATTCTTTAAAAGTAACAAACCAGGCCGACCAACAAACCGCGATTGAGGCGTGTCCGAAATCAATCCCGGGAAATGCATAACGAACATACCTTCCCAATTCCCATTCTTTTATATTTTCCCACGAATAATCCGTGGTTAGCTTCTCTCCTTTTACCCATTTTTCTAAGACTACGTAAAGTTTTTGAGCAGAATACGTTGCATCTTGTCCTATCATCTGCATTTCCTTTTCTGAAGGTTGAAACCAATAGGGGTATATGCTATTTTTTGATTCAGAATTTTCCATAATTTCAAAATTTAATTTGTTGATCAATAATTGTAATAAAAAGCTTTTATATATTCATAATTCTCCTCTATTTAAGGGGTATTCTTGTGACATTCCACTTTTGTATATAGTCCAGATTATTTGGATCTATTTCTTCAAAACTCATTGTTTTAGAATCTTTTGAATACGTCAAAATACGATTACCAGATTCTTGTGAGTGAATAACAAATAGCCCCTTATTGGCCGTTTGAAAAATATAATCAGAGATGTTAAACTGATACGATTCATCAGGATATTGACTAAATTCTTCCCTATTTACAAGATCACTAACTAGCGTCGCTGTATATCCTTTTTCTTTAGTGTAACCAACAATTTTATCTTCATGAGTTACAATATAACGTGTATAATCCTCTTTCTCTATGCCATAGGCTTCGGGTTCCGCAATCATCCAGCTTTGCGACAAGAAATCAGAATCTGTACCTTTAAAATCAGCTTGTATTAAATTTGTATTGACTCCCTCACTTGCTAAAGCCTGCACTGCTTTTCCAGAAATTTTATTAATTATATTCCAACCACCTCTTAATGTATCATAGCTCACTTCCCATAAAAACTCTTCTCTTAGTTCATTATTGAGTATTTCAAAAATAACTTCCCTCTGAAGGTAAGGAGCCCTAAGAAGTTTATTCTCATTATCTAAAACATAATATAACCCTTCCTCCTGTAGTTCAAAACGAAATAAACATTTTTCGTTTTTATAATAGTTAATTTCCGCTTTATTATCGCCTTGCTGAGCTTTTCCCTCCGTACTATTTATTTTTCTCCAATTGGCCATATTGAGAATATTGTAAAATATTCCGACAGTAGGAAAGGGCTCAAATCTCCATTCCTGATTTTTCGTTTCTTTTTTTTGATAACTAATCAATATTCTTCCTGGCTCTATTACATTTCCAGCAATATCAATAGCATAATTATTTTTTTTATTAGAAACAATCATAAAAACATTTCCCTTAATCATATTCATGTCTAAATCCATATGATCATGATGTACATCATTTTGGTGAATTAACTTATCTCCGGGTTCAAAATCAATAAACTTTCCCGAATGAATATTCCTAAGATACCATACCCCATTAGACCTTAGTTTTAAAATCCACAGTTCAGCATAATGATAATTACGCCAAATGCACAGAGCTTCATTTGTATATGATATTCCAAAAGGTAATGAAAGAACATAATCTCCAGCTTCAGAAAATAATCTATATATCCCTCCATCTTTTAACACGACAGAATCTTCTTTGATAAAATTAAAATAAGTGTTAGGATTTTCACTCTCTATCAAACCAAAAATTCCATCCAGCTTCATACTATCATTCATTCCGATAAAGCGATTATCGACTTCGTAATTTCTTATTTGGTATCCTTGATCATCTATTTCTATATTCCACCTTTCTTCCGCAAACTCTTCTGATGATTTCACTACAAATTTCACTTCCGTCTGACCTCTAGCACTAAGAATACCAATATTAGAAGTATTCCGAATGAGATAAGTACCATCATTATGTTTCTTAAATTTCCATTTCTGGCTTTGTTTCAGGAAATAATTAGAGGATACAAGCTCATTGCCTATACTATCCAAAACAAATTTCGATGGATTATAAGAAAGAATATATTCATAGTAAGACTTAGGAAGCAAATGAGCATATTTAGAATTAGCCCTGCCATTAGTATTAAAAGTGTAAGTATGATGGGATGTTTCCCCTATCTTTTTAATGTCATCATGAATAAACGTTTCATTATTTTCCACCCCTTGAGGACTCCTAATACGAAAATGAAGATCTGCTGAATAATTAAATATATTTCTCCTGTTTTTAATCTCTTTTCTTGGAATAACAATACGTTGAGCCATTATGGGAACGGAAAAGCTTTCATATCCGTTAGGTCTGCGATGCCATCCGGATTGAGAAAAATCCGTTTCCATAACAATTTCTACACGAAGCAGATTCAGCAACTCTGTCGGGAGGTCATCTAGCAAGCTCCAATCCACTGTATAGGTCCCTATTCTGTCTATGTTGGCTATATCCGGAAATTCTTCTTTGGCCCTAATATTACTGATATGAAGTAAGGGTAAAGAATAGTTAATAAATTCAGGCCAAAAAAGGCCCTCAAAACATTCATCTAACCAAGAAAGGTCTTCAAGAGACATAGAAGTATCTTTTACTTTTGTTTTGGCATTATCAAAAATCTCATTTGCTTTTCTATTAACAAGCTCTCTCTTTTGATCCGTTTTATGGGCTGAAAAAGCGAGATGGTGGTATTCTTCCACATACTTCGCTCTTCTTCCCTCAATAATCTCTTCAGAATCCTTTTTAAAGTTTTGATTGTAGTATTCCCTCACCATCTTATGCAATAAATCTTTCGAATCCCGTATCGACTTAGCTGCAACCTCTTTTAGCATATCATCATACCTATCATACATTTCCTCTATCTGCATATGGGCAGTATATAATATTTTCTTTTTTGCCTCCTCATCTGGTTCTTTTTCTACAGTAAGTCTTGCTTTTTCCTCCAAAACAGCAACTGCTATTTCAAGAGATTCTCTGGCATTAGATTCAAAAATCCTATACATTTCCTCCATCTTGGGAAGAATTTCTTTTTTAGCCACCTGCACAATATAATATTTCCAAGACTCGTTCCTATACCCTATAAAATCATTCACAGGATCTGCAAGATTTTGGAGTTTTTTCACATAGTTTATAAAGTCTTCAATAATACTTTTAATATTAATAATGGCAAAAACAATCCCTACTACAGCTCCTATAACCACTCCAACAGGTCCCCCTATAACCGCTCCCGTCACTAATGCACCCAAAACAAAGCTTCCTATAATGGCTTGCTCTGCATTTCCCAATCTGATATCATCGATAATTCCCAAAATATCTCCTACTACAGGAATAATCCCTAAAGCTGCTGAAGCCTTCGTAAAATCATCAGCATCACTGTCAAACACATGAATAAGGTTTTTACCCCAATTATATATTTCTAGAGCATCCATACGGCTCGGTTTTAGAGCTTGCTTTAATACTTTTGTCGTTTTTTTGAAAATAACAACTTGTGAGCGAGGCGTAATCTTTGCTATTCTATATGAGTCTACAAATTGAGGTTTAAAAATATTATCTACTTGCCTCTTCTTCATAAAGTCTTCAACCAAATTCTTTGCTTTACGCTTAACTATAGTTAAAGGCTCTTGTTTTTTTTTTCTGTATATTTTTAATTCATCATCCGAAATAACTCCAGGGCGACATAAAAATAATCCATTGAACAAGCTACTCCCAATTCCTCTTTTATTTCTACGCAAAGAACAGGAAGGGATACTTTCAAGCCGTTCTGCTTCAGTATAATCAGGATGAATCGGATTATTGACTCGGTATGTTATAAATTCGTTATCAAGGTAATTTCTCCTAAATGAGGCCATAATTCTTCTCTCAGTAAATACCTCATAAGTGGGTCTTCCGCTCAGTGCAGTTAATGAATCTGCCAATATCATATCCTCTGTTGTAATTTCTGTATAGGCATGACCAACTAAATTCTCACGATAAACCAAGCGGTTATGAATTTCTTGACTTTTTATGGACCAGCCCTCCGGATCAAGTTCTGCAAGTACAGAAACCATAGTCCGCATATAATCATAGTCCGATCTATGCATATCAAATAGAGTTTGTAAATTGTAGATAATAGGATCCTGAATACCAGGCAAATAAACTAAACCTTGCCCAGTATCTATTCTATAACGATCAACACTATTGGTAACATAAGCTTCCACAACAGGAACGTTACTTACCTCTACTCTACCAAACTGATCTATCCTTTGTAAAGCAGTTACCGCATTTTGATATTCGATATCCAGAAGGGCCTGACGACTATGGCAAAGCTCGTGCAACAAACCAGAAAAAGGAGGCTGAAAATTTTGTGTACGTTCCACTTTTATAGTTACAACAGGATCTATCGATATAATGGATCCACTTCCAAAACCATTGCCCCAAATTCCTTTTAGTGAAGAATGCTCATTATATGCTCCCCTGCTAATATTGCCCGGACTTAATCCCATAATAAGAACATGTCCTACTTTTTTATAACTATAAATAGGATTTTCAATGTCTCCAGAAGTATTGATCCTTATCTGAAAATAACCTTCATTCGGATCAAAATTCTGAATTGACAGTCCTAAATTAGTCCTACCTTCATCACCGAATGTGGTAGTTCCCTGCGCATTATCCGTATTGGGGATAGGGGCTAGATTAGATAACTGTTCAATTAATTTTTTACCTGCAACACCAGATTTTATTTGCTCCAATTGCCCATCTACATAATCCATAAATTGTTGCTGTGCCTGAACTGTACCATAACGATCAAAAGCCAGATAGTTTTCTATCACATCATAGCCTCCAAATCTTGCTTCAGGCATAATAAAAATATTAGGCTCTATTTGAAATGCTTTAGTATAAACATTGAGAGGATGATAAGGAATCAACATTTCTACAATGTTGATATTGTCTACGGGAGTATTGTAATCAAATCGCATATTGTTAAACTTATTATTATATTATTATAAAGACCTCAAGTCCATTTCAAAAAACAGAACACAAATAAATTATGAAACTGATTAATAAAATAAACTTTAAATATCAATTAATACTTGCAATATAAAATATTTTACATATAACACAAATTATATATATATTTTTCATATTTATCAAAAAAAATTTAAAATAAAATATTAATATCTCTTTTGAATAAATTAAATCACATAATAAATCACATAAAAAGGAATTAAAATATAAAATAATCTAGCTGCTTTCATTTTATAATCAATTCCACACAATACAATTATCATACACATATTAATAATATCATTATATACATAAGTAATTACCATAAATAATATAAAAACAATAAACAATTAATATAATTAAAGAATTATTAATCGATATATTTTTTTTAAAAATATATTTCATTTCAATAAAAAATTCAGCCAGAACACTATTTCATTAAATTAATTTCTTATTTTAAGCAAAATAAAATATACGACGTTCTACATTTTTAACATTGAAGTATCCATATTTTTAGAAAACCATGTTTTATTTTAAATATTGGAATAAAAAAAGACCTTCAAATGAAGATCCTTTTATCCATGCCTATGATGACTTGAGCAGCATGTTTCAAGCATTCATATAAGCAGCTACTTTCTCTTCCAGATCATCCAGATTGAATGGTTTGGCAATATAATCATCTGCCTGTGCTCTTTCTGCTAATGAGGTAATATCACTGTTGGCTGTGATATAAATGACCGGAATGTGCTTAAACTCTTCATGACCTTTCAGAAGCCTTGTTGCTTCTACTCCTCCGATATTTGGGATCCAGTTGTCCATCAAAATTAAATCAGGCTGGAATTCGGAAACCTTTTGTATAATATCATGTGAGGTTTCTGAGATTTCAACTTCATATCCGCTTTCTTCAAAAATGATGCTTATTACTTCTAGAATAATGGTATCATCATCAAAAATTAAAATTCTCTTTTTACTCATATCCGGTTATTTTTTATCTCTAGTTTAAATATTTAGTTTTTACAATTTATTGATCTGTCCTGGCAGATCATCAGGAGTAATAATAAGATCATATAATACCCCATCTACCGCATGTTTAGGCATATAATTCACTTCTGCTGTCTCAGGATCCTGAATCCAGACTGTTCCTTTATTTTTTTTGATATACTGCAACCCTTCTACCCCATCAGCATTAGCTCCTGATAAAAGAATACCAACCAGGCTTTCACCATACATCTCGGCGGCCGATTTAAACGTTACATCGATTGACGGACGGGAATAATTCATTTTTTCCGAACTGTCCAGAGATACCATTTTTTTGTTTTCAAATAATAAATGATAATCAGCCGGAACAATATATATTTTATTATTCTGAAGTTCTATTTTGTCTTCAACCTCAATCACATCCAAAGGTGAAAACTGTTGCAGTAAAGTGGGTAGAAGGCTAATAGATTGTGCCTTTCGATGTACAACCAACAGAATTGGAAAGCTGATGTCTTCGTTCAGATTTTTAATCAATTCCATAATGACCTGCAGGCTTCCCGCAGAGCCCCCTATCACGACTAATTCAGTATTCTTCTTATTCGTTTCCATAACTTTGACTGTGGTCTACTTTTTTCCAGATTCGCTGATCATCAACCTGATGGTAAAACTTATCCAGATTGGAGAATCGTAATGTTTCTTTCGAACCTAGCGCCAGATAGCCTAAGTTTTCCAGACTTGCATCAAAAAGATTGAATACCCGTTCCTGCAATTCTCTATCAAAATAAATCAGCACATTACGGCAAATAATCAGCTGAAAGCTATTAAAAGAACTATCTGAAACTAAGTTATGGGTCGATAAAATCAATTTTTCCTGCAGGCTTTTATCAAATCTCACACTGTTATAATTGGCAGTATAATAATCTGAAAAATCCTTTTTACCTCCGGAAAGGATATAGTTTTCCGAATATAATTTCATTTGCTGCAAAGGAAAAACACCTGCTCTTGCCGTTTCCAGAACTGATGGATTAATATCTGTTCCGTAAATCAGCGATTTATGATAAAGGTTAGCTTCTTTCAATAATATAGCTATAGAATAAGCTTCCTCACCTGTTGAGCACCCTGCCACCCAAATTCTTATTAAGGGATAGGTTCCCAACTGTGGTAATATGTTCTCCCGCAGTGCTTTGAAAAAATAAGGATCCCGAAACATTTCCGTTACATTCACCGTAATTTCTTCGATAAAATGCTTAAGATACTCCGGATCATTAAGCACTGTATACCGCAGTTCTGCAAAACTGGTAAACTTATCAATCAGGCATATCCGGTTAACTCTTCGTTTGAAAGATGCCCTGCTGTATAAAGAAAAATCATATCCATACAACTCATAAACATCTTTGATCAAACGCTCTACCTCTTCATCTTTTACAATACTTGGTTCCAGCATTTAGGATAGTTTTTGAATAGCATTGATTAACAAATCCACATCAATAGGCTTGGCAATATAATCCTGCGCTCCTGCATCCAGACATTTCTGACGGTCTTCAGGCATCGCCTGTGCTGTTACAGAAATAACAGGTATTTTACTAATCTCCGGAGTATTGCGTATAATCCTGATCGCTTCATAACCGTCCATTTCCGGCATCATCATATCCATGAGCACCACATCAATCTGGTGGTCATTCTGTAAAAGTTCAATAGCTTCTTTTGCCGCCGTACAGCTTTGCATTTGATAGCCTCGAGCCTTCAGTGTTAATTTAAGGGCAAATATATTGCGTGGATCATCATCCACAATTAAAATGTTTTTTTTCATCAGACTTGATCTGTTTAACTTTCATATAACCAAACACGCAGCAAAGATAACAATTGGTCCAGATCTACCGGCTTGGAGATATAATCTGACGCACCTGCTGTTATACATTTATCACGATCCCCAATCATCGATTTTGCTGTTACCGCAATAATAGGAAGTCTGGTAAACATTGGTTTTTTCCTGATTTCACGTATGGTTTCATAACCATCCATTTCAGGCATCATCATATCCATCAAAATAACATCGATATCGGGATGTTCTTTGATCTGTTCCAGTGCCTGTTTTCCATCCATGGCCAAAATAACCTCTACTTTATATTTTTCCAAAGCTTTGGTCAGAGAAAATATATTACGGACATCATCATCGGTAATCAGAATTTTCTTTCCACTTAAAACTTCGGTTAATGATCCTAAAGTCTTGCTTCTTACGGTTTCTACCGAGCTGTTTTTCTCTTCTACCAAGTGTAAAAACAAGCCCACCTCATCCAATATCCTTTGATAGGAATGTGCAGTTTTTACGACAATAGAATCTGCATATTGTTTAATTTTAAGCTCTTCTGATTTTGACAGGTTGTTTTCGGTAAAGATAATGATCGGGAGGTTTTCAAGTCCTTCAAAGCTCTTAATGGATTCAATAATCTGGTATCCGTTTTCTTTGGATGCTCCGATTTCTAAAATCACACAATCTACCTCATCGCTTGTTAAAGCCTTTACACTATCCTCTACATTATTTTCTATCGCTAAAGAAATATTAAAATTGCTTAAGAAATAAGACAGCGCACTCGCATGTTTGGCATTTTCCTCTACAATTAAAACTTTTTGAGGAGACTTTCTCAGTGCTTCTTCAATTTTTCTAAAGACATCTGTCATTTGCTCAAGAGCAACCGGTTTGTTGATAAAATCAATAGCCCCTTTCATCAGACTTTCTTCTTTTACATGTAATGCTGACATCATATGTACCGGAATATGCTTCGTCTGAGGATTTGATTTCAGCTCATCCATCACCTGCCAGCCATCTTTTACAGGAAGCTGAACATCCAGTAAAATAGCTAATGGATGGTATTGAAGTGCTGCAGATAATCCATAGTCTCCTCGTACTACTACCACCCCTTTATAATCTTGTCGATGGGCATATTTGAGTAAAGCTTTTGCAAAATTGGTATCATCTTCAATGATAAGAATCACTTTATCTCCTTCAGTAATAGTATCCCGGTCATCGACTACATCTTCCGGAATTTTCAGAACATTGACAGGCTCAGAAGCTTCAGGTTCATCATAATTAATGATATTTTTAATCTCCTCCACGTCTTCTTTGATGATTTCCACCAAATCCTCATCCTGCTGAAATTGTACAGGTTCCTCATTAGCGCTAATAGGGATAATCAGGCTAAATTCGCTGCCTTCATCCACTTTACTTTCCAATGTCAACTCTCCTCCGAATAATTTTGCTATTTCCCTGCTGATTGACAATCCTAATCCGGTACCACCAAATTTACGGCGGGTAGATCCATCAGCCTGCTGAAACGCTTCAAAAATAATTTTCTGCTTGTCTTCCGGAATTCCTATTCCCGTATCTTTTACGCTGAAAATAATGAAGTTTTTATTTTTAGGATCCTTTCTGATATGCAGACCTATACTTCCTTGTGAAGTAAATTTAAGAGCATTGGACAATAAATTAAGCAATACCTGATCCAGTCTTAAGCGGTCGGTTTCTATTTTGTGTTCAACATTTTCCTCTATCTGAATATCGAATTGAATACCCTTTTCCTGTACCAGTGGATTGAATAAATTACGCAGATCTTTCACCACATCTTCAATGATGACCTCATGATACTCCAAAGTCATCTTACCAGACTCTATCTTGGCAAGATCAAGTATTTCGTCAATTAGGGTTAAAAGACTGCTTCCCGAACTCTGAATCACTTTCGCAGATTCTATCTGATCTTCATTCAGGTTTTCATCAGGGTTTTCAGCCATTAAACGGGAAAGAAGAAGGATTGAATTCAACGGAGTACGCAATTCATGTGACATATTTGCTAAAAACTCAGACTTGTACTTGGTGCTTAAAGCCAACTCTTCTGCTTTTTTCTGAATCTCAATATTACGTTCTGCAATCAGATGATTTTTTTCCTCCAGCAGTTTAGAACGTTCTTCCAATTCGGCATTGGTCTGCATCAGTTCTTCCTGCTGAACTTTAAGTTCTTCTTCCGAAGCCTGTAATTTTTGTGTCTGAGCCTCTAACTCGGTATTCAGATTTTCCAGCTCAGCATGCTGTACCTGTAATTCTTCAGATTGAGCCTGGGTTTCTTCCAATAACCTTTGTTCTTTCTCCCGGCCTTTTGCTGCACCTAAAGCAATGGCAATATTCCGACAGCTTTCTACAAAATAATTAATTTTATCCTCATCAAAATGATCTGTAGTACTTAGTTCCAATACTCCGATACTTTCTCCGTGCAGAATAATAGGGATCAGCCCGATTCCATTTACTTTCACTTTGCTGCTTGCAAAAGTAAGAGCAAAATTATCGTCGTTAAGGTCATTATATACCTTCGGCTTTTTCTGTATCAATGTCTGTCCAACCATCCCTTCTCCCGGCTCGAAGAATTTTTTCATGTTTTGTTCAAGACCAAAAGCTGTATTGAGCTGCAGCTTACCATCGTCCATTAAATACATCGCTCCATTACTACAGTTTCCGTATTCGATCAGATGGTGTAGGGAATCAGTAGTTACTTCTTTTACCGATTTGTTTCCTACCAACGATTCGTTCAATAATGCCAACCCTTTCTGATGCCAGTCACTTTTATTGATTTTATCAAAAGATTTTTTTAATGAATCCGTCATATGATTCAGTGAATCGGCCAAGTCTCCAAGTTCATCCTGTGAATCATCTACTGCCCTCTGGCTGTAATCCCCATTGGAAACCCTGTTGGCAATCTGCTGAATGGCACTAACACGCTTGCTGATTTCTAAGTCTTTTGCTTTTAGCTCTTTTTCAAGTTTATCTCTGCGGATAAGATCCTCCCGTAGTTTAATATAGAAAAAAGTAGTGACTACTATGGCCGCCAAAGCAGAAAAAATGATGAATATAACCGTCATGTCAGATGAGCGGTTAAGGTCCTTATTCTTTACTTCCAGCTGGATTTCTTCATACTTTACAAAATCCCGGACAAGTTTCCGGCACCTGTCCATATAAGCCTTGCTCATTACAAGCTGCTCCTGGGTCATTTCTATTCCCTTCCCCTTATTTTCAACAAACTGCTTCAGGTTACGGATGTTACTGTTAACATTTTGCTCTAAACCGCTTAGCCGCTCCAGCTGAACAGGATCAGTGATCCCCAATGATTTTGCCCGCTCGATGGCTTTGGGATATTCGGCAATACTTCGGTTATAAGGTTGTAAAAAGTTTTTTCTACCCGTTAACTGATACCCTCTATTAGCCGTCTCAGCATCTAAAAGAGCAATTAAGACATCCTTAACAGCTGTGATTGATTTTCGGGTTTGAGATAAACTCTCCCTGTTCTCCATCTGTTTCTGGATACTCCAATAAGAAGCTATAGAACTGGCGATTAAGATCAGTAAGGAGATTCCAACTCCAAATTGTAGATTTCTTATGATTTTTTTCGGCATAAAAAATTAATTTAAAGGTAAGGTGAAATAAAACGTGGAACCTTCACCAACTATACTGGATAAACCAATTGTTCCGTGATGTTGTTTGATAATTTCCGAACAGATATACAATCCTATACCCATTCCCTGAAATTGTACGGATGATTCTTCCACACGATAAAATTTATGAAATACAGCTTCTTGTTTGAAATCAGGAATTCCGATACCAAAATCTGTAACGCTTACTTTTACTTCTTCGTCATCAGCAAATGTGGTAACAATAACCTGGTTATTCTGAGGAGAGTACTTGATGGCATTCGTTAAAAAGTTGATCAATACCTGCTCTATCCGGATTTCATCAAAAGGAATAAGAAGATCGGGTATACTTCCGTGATGCTGAATTTTAACTTTGCTCTCATGCGTCTGTAAAATAGTCTCTATCGCATTTCGAATGACCTTTTCCAGATTGGCTTGCTTTTTATTGATTTTGAGTTTACCGTTTTCGATTTTGGAGACATCCAACAGGTCACCGATCAGAATATTTAATTTTTCAACCTGGTTCTGAACTTTGCTTACATATCCTGCTTCCGGGCTGTCTTTTTCAAGTTTTAATTTGCGATCCAGCAACTGCATATAAGCTTTTATACTTGTCAATGGAGTTTTCAGCTCGTGGCTTGCTATACTCAGAAACTCGTCTTTTTCTTTTTCTACTTTCTTCTGATCGTCAATATCTGTAAAGGTACCCACCCAGTTTTTTATGGTATTTCCTTCAAAAATGGGAGACAACCTCAATAAATGATAGCGGTAATCTCCGGTTGCCAGATTTTTGATTCTGGCTTCCAGTTCTAATGCTTTTCCTTTCTTTCTGCATCGCTCGAACTCTTCTTTGATATTAAGATCGTCAGTATGGGTTTCAGGAAAATCCTGATTGCTTTTTGAATATTGATACCATCTGCCATTGACAAAGTCAACGATCCCATCTTCGTTTAAAGTGAAGGCAATTTGCGGAAGACCCTCCAGCATCAGGTGAAAATGATCAATCTTAGATTTCATGGTAACCTGAGATTCTCTTCTCCCCTGCACTTCCATCTGTAGGCTCTGTTGAGTTTTTTTCATCGCAAGATTTTGTTCCTGCAGATGATAGAATGTTTTTACTTTAAGCAAAAGAATTTCTGGATCCACCGGCTTCGTTACATAATCCATTCCACCGGAAGCATAGCCACGGGCAATAAATTTTTTCTCGGTATTAACAGCAGATAAAAATATAATAGGAATTTCTTTCGTTTTACTGTACCCTGCAAATGTTTCGGCCACTTCAAATCCATCCATGCCCGGCATCTGAACATCTAAAATAATTAGGGCATAATTATTTTTCAATGCTTTTCCCAACGCTTCTTCGCCCGAATTAGCCGTATCAACAGGAAAATCTTTGGATTCTAGTAATTTTTTTAACGAGTAAATATTGTTCTGGTTATCATCAACAATTAAGATCATAAAACATGAAAATCTAGTGAATAGTTTATATTTCCTTAAGACCTCAAAAATACTTACAAAATTCCAAAAAATAAGGTATTTTTTTAAGATTATTAAGCTGATAAAATAAAAAATCATTAGTATAACTAATTTCTCATTTAGATATTTTTAAAATAATGATTATTAAGCAGTTAATAATATTCTTTTTCTGTAGCTATGTTTACTTAATTTTAGTATTTAGAGCATAGATCTTTTTCAATGATAAAAATAAAATAAGATCTTCCCGGGTGTTTATTTTCAAAAAATTAAGATCTTTGGATAGAACAGTAATATGAATATCATCTATATAAAAGGTTTGGGTTTGAGGAAATTCCCCAGACTTCCCAAACACTACAAACAGACACAAATGTTGTCATGAAGTATATTAAAAATTAATAGATATGGAAATAAAACCTGTAGAAACGTTTATTGATTATTATGAAAAAATACGAGCAAGAACCATTCGGTTAATCGAAGTTGTTCCTTCGGAATATCTCGATTTCTCTTATAAACCGGGAAAGTTTAGTATCGGAGATCAGATCAGGCATATTGCTGCCATTGAACGGAATATGTACGGTGAAACTATTTCAGGGAGAAAAAGTGCCTACCAGGGCTGTGGAAAAGAATTAGCTGATGGATATGAAGACACCGTAAAGTATTTCAATGAAATGCATACACAAACCTTAGAAATCATTAAAGGACTTTCTGATGAAGATCTTAACCGAAAATGCCTGACCCCGGCCAATCACGAAATATCAATATGGAAATGGCTTCGAGCAATGGTTGAGCACGAAATTCATCACAGAGGAGAACTATACATTTACCTTAATCTTCTTGATGTAAAAACCCCTCAGATTTATGGTTTTTCTGCGGAAGAGGTACAAGAAATGAGTGTCAAGAAATAGAATTTTAGGGCCTCGAATTATATGTAGAAAATTTTATTGCCACGAATGCACGAATCTATATACATAAAAATATAACAAAATAAAGCATGCGCCTCTCTTATTCGTGCATTCGTGGCTATTATCTTAAAACAAATCTGTGTCACAGCCAATAGCTTATCCACTGATTCTATACACACAACGCTGTCCCCCCGAAAGAATATGCTTAATACGTTCTACTTTATACTCTGAACCTATTAAATTCTGAAAATTAGAAAGTTCTGCACGACAAAATCCCTGGCATTCCGTAGCCGCCGCACAAATCGGACAATGGTTTTCTATGAGAAAGTAGTCTTTATCTTCTTTCATCCACTCTGCCATATAGCCCTCTTCACTACGGATCTTTGCTAAAATATCCAACCGCTGTTCCAGAGTTGAAGCCTTATGTAAGGCTTTTTCATATCGTTGATACGTATTTTTTTCCCGGTCATTGATCAGTAAATCCAATGCATTTTCTCCTAACAGATTTTTTACAGATTTGAGAAGCTGTACGGTAATATCAGCGTGGGTATCCGGAAATTGCGATAATCCTTTTTCGGTAAGCATATAATACGTAGAAGGACGTCCAACGCCTTCACTTTTAGCAACGGATTCTATCAAACCTTCCTGCGCCAGGTTTAATAAATGCTTTCTCGCTCCCTCTTTTGTAATCTCTAATTCTTTAGCAATGAGTTGTGAAGTAGCCTCCCCTCTCATTTTTAAAAACATTAGAATACGATCCGCTGCCGGCTTCTTCATTTGACAATATTTAAGTTGTTTTATTTTCTTACAACAAATATAGTCATTTTCTATAATCTCAGATAAAACCCAATAAATACATCATATACAAGAATATATAAGCTTTTTATCAGCAGCAGCATTCATTTAATTAAACAACCTAAAAGTTGTTTAATTAAGAAATTATATTAACTTTGACAGACATTAATCAAGAAAAATAACATAATGAATCATCATGGATCAGAAAATTTTTGTCAATAAAGCAGAAGCCTCAGGAATTATTGCATTTGATCTTCTGGATTATCAACCTTCGATAGAAATCGTAGAACTCGATATCAAAGAACACCTTTTTATGGGAATGATCGTCAAGGAAAAAGAATTTAAAGAATCATTGACAACAATTGATTTCTCCGCCTATGACGGAAAAGCTATTGCGGTAGTTTGCTCTGCAGATGCTATCATCCCACCCTGGGCATATATGCTATTAACAGACAAGCTATCTTCACATGCCAGCTCTATTGATCTTAATAACACTAAGACGGTCCAGCTGGACTTCTGGAAAAAAAATCTAAACAATGCAGATCTTACACTTTATAAAAATCAAAAAGTAGTCATCAGAGCAAGTGCTGATATTGACCCCAGCCTTTATATCTTAGCTACGTCTTTACTAAAGCCATTTGTCAAAAGCCTAATGTATGGCGAAATAGGAATGCCGAAAGTCATCTTTAAAAATTAAAATAAAATGAAAGCAATTATATTTAACGGAGCACTGGAAAGAAGACCACAATCTACTTCAGGACTTATCTCCAGATATTTTACAGAAAAACTTGAAATGCTGGGAATTACCCATGACATTTTCGCCCTTGCAGATTCAGGAATTCCTCTCTATGATATAACCCTTACCAAGACACCTTTAGCCGTAGAGCGTATGGCTCAGCTTTTCCTGGATGCAGATATTCATTTCTGGCTTGCGCCGCTTTATCACGGCAGTATCCCCGGAGTAATGAAAAATTGCCTGGACTGGCTTGAGATCACTGCCGATCAGGAACAGCCTTATCTCACAGATAAAACGGTAGGATTGGTTTGCTGGGCAGATGGCCTGCAGGCTATGCAGGGAGTCAACACGATGGACGCTATTGCTAAATCGTTACGAGCATGGCCATTACCATTCAGCGTTCCGATGATCAGAACTTCTTTATTTGATCATGAAAATAAAATTTCTCCGTTCTATACTGATAAACTCGACAGACTGATTAGTATTGCAACGTCCAATAGGATTGAAAAAATACCTCACTCCAAAGTTTGATTAAAACAAGTGTATTAAGAGTATAAACTTTTGTACCTTTATTAAAGATTTCAAGTAATTGATATTATGGCCATAAGAATAACAGATGCATGCATTAACTGTGGAGCCTGTGAACCTGAGTGTCCCAACTCCGCCATCTATGAAGGTGCCATCGACTGGAGATGGCAGGATAAAACGAAACTTTCGGGAAAAACCATTTTTCCGGATGGAACGGAAGTAGATGCGAGCGCTTACAACGAAGCTATCGCAGATGATATTTATTATATTGTTTCCGGAAAATGTACGGAGTGCAAAGGCTTTCATGAAGAGCCTCAATGCAAAGCCGTATGTCCTGTAGATTGCTGTGTAGATGATCCGGATCACCGTGAAAGCGAAGAGGTACTATTCAGCCGTCAAAGGTTTTTACATCACGTGTAGGATCATTAAAATATGGTTGAGAAGCTATACCAATAAATAGGTTACTGACCTGTTATATTTAAAAACCCCGGAATTATCCGGGGTTTATTATTGATTTAAAAAGTTGCTGAATCCAGGTTTTTGTCGACTAAAATTCCTTTCTCCAGTTTCAGGTTGAATTTCAGATTTCGTTTCGCTTTAAATTTAATAATGAAAAGATTCTCACTCCCATTTAAAGCCTCCTGCTTCCCAATATTTACGAAGGTAGGATACAAAACCTTTTCCTTATCAGAGTGCAGCCTGTCATTGGTTAAATTCTCCATCTTCTTCATATTGAGTGGTTGTATCCCGACAAATTCATAATCCATCATATGATAAGGTATGGCAAAACTTAAAGCATTTACAGATTTCAAACCGGCTCCTTTAACCATTACCTCTATAATTTCATCTTTATTGTAATTCTGTTTGGTTGTGCTTATTTCTATCTTACCTGCAGCTTTTTCAATTTTATCATATCCGACACCTTCATCCAGTTGTGTCGCTACCACCGAAATATCATAAGCATCGATCAGGTTATTCTTATTCACATCACCATTACTCACATAGCCTTCAAAATCTGCATCTCCTTTGCGAAGTCCGGTGTAATTGATGTATGACGTAAGATCATTGCGATCTATCAGCTTGTCATTATTGATGTCTCCAGGCAGATAACTTTCCGTTCCCGGAACTTTGAATACGTACAACTCCCGGCCTGAGCCAAAGTTTCCTACCCCTTCACTTATCGAAATTTTGATAAAACCTGCAGTCGGATGCGTTGTAAAATTAAATACCTTTACTGTATTGTCATTATTCCAGCTGAAGTCTCCTGCCTCCGTCCAGTCTTGTTTATTATTGCTGAAATAGACTTTGCCTTTCAGCAGGTTTCCGTTTTTACCATCTGTCCTCGGTAAATACTCCAATTTATCCAGTTGATTGATTGTTTTCAAATTAATCATAATATCGAAAGGAGTTGCCTTTGCATCCCACTGGGTATGCCATAGATTGCTTTCATCCCTGTCGAATAAGTAGCGGATGCTGTACCCTTTTTCTGCAGGTACGGAAGCATTCCCGGAAATCCCTTTAATCGCAAATTCCAATGGATCGGCTTTTGTTTTTGCTGTAAAGGTTTCCCATCCTGAAAAGCCTTCTTTGTTTGCTGATCTGATTTTAAACGAATATTCAGTTTCCGGTGTTAGCTCATTGAAAAGAAGTTGGTTATTTTTTATCGTTGAATAAATTTGCTTGTCAAATTCGATCTCATAATAATCAGCATTGGGCACTTTATCCCATAATGGCTTAAGGGAATAAGCGGTCTGATCTGCCTCCGTAACGTGAATGTTCCGGGGAGCTGTCAATTGTCCGGCTTTAAGCTTCAAAAGGTTTTGCGGTTCAAAAATGAAACCCGACAGTAAAACGGAAACCGGTTGTGCAGTAATATCCGTTTTTTCCACCTTAACCAGAATCTGCGGATTTTTGATCATCTTCACTTTTTCAAATTCACTTGCTTTTGTAGAAAATTTATTGAGGTTAGGTGCTTTCTCGTAAAAAAACACATTATCTCTTTTCGCGAATTCTTCTTGAGTATCGACTTCCTGAAGTCTTATCCTTTTTTTTCCAACTCTGACTTCAATTTTTTCCGGCTTTCGGGTTACATTAATCCTGAACTCTGTTGTCTTTTCTTTGACCAATCCGTCAAAATCACCTATGGACTTTTCAACCGTAATGTTAACTCTATCTTTTTTGTCAACATTGGAAGTGATCAGCGTAGTAATTCCTTTACCGGATCGGTAGGCCTCTGTTTTCCCATCATCATCATACTCGGTAAAAGTAGATTTTCCAAAAGGATATATTTCATAAATGCGGTGCTTTCTGTCAATTTCCGAAGGGTTATTATTCGGATTAACCATCGGAATAATAGCTCCCCTTTTCACCAATACAGGCAACTTCCAGATAGGACTGTCTATATTATTAATAATCTGTCCACCTTCATATTGTTCCCCTGTCCAATAATCTACCCATAAGCCTTTGGGTAAATAAATGGCATTCCGGATATCATTTCCCCGATCATCAGATTGCGTTTCCTGATAAATGGGAGCAACCAGAAAATTAGGTCCGTACATGAACTGATATTGTGTCATTTTACCCTGTGTATAGCTATTTTGTTCTTCAAGGAACATGGCACGGATGATAGGTAACCCATTGACAGCTTCTTTTGCTATGCTATAGGAATAAGGAAGTAGTTCAGATTTTAGTTTCAGATAATTCCGGTTGATTGAAGTTGCTGGCTCACCCAGTGCTTGAGGATATTTTTCATTGGATCCCCAGCCATCCATATTAAGCTGTACCGGCGTGAAGGCTTTCCACTGAAAATCTCTGGTATTAATGATGGGCTTCTTCCCCCCAAATATTCCATCCATATCAGAAGAAATATTAGGTTGTCCCGAAAGCCCGGAACCAATATAGGTAGGAATATGGAACCGGATATATTCCCAGACTCCACCGGTTTGATCTCCAGACCAAATCCCGGCATAACGCTGTGTCCCTGCCCAGCCATCCAGTGAAATAATAAAAGGACGTGCACCATTACCATATTGGGGCATGATTTTGCCAACATCTGCTACACCGTTTAATCCAAATGAATACCCGGCTCCCACCCACGCGACATCGGTTTTAAGAACCCGGACACCGGCATCTTTTACCTCTTTGATGATATCCCGCTGCAATAAAGCACTGATACCTTCTTTAGGATGGAGATCCGACTGGGTCCACAAACCTATTTCTACGCCTTGCTTTCGAGCATAATCTCCAAAACTTTTGAGATTACTGATATTGCCATCTAACGTTTCGGTCTGCCCATACCCTGCTCCGTAGCCATCATTGGGTAAGATCCAGCCTAATGGCATGTCATTATTTTTATACCGATCTATAACCGCTCGTGCGGAAAACTGGTAATTATTCTTTTCGCCATTCAAGGATTCTTTGATACCACCATTATCTTTTTGACTTTCCACATAACGCTTTCCATCCTCAAAAGGAATCCCCTTTTCCGAATCTTCCTTCCAATAATCACGATTATAGGCATTAAGATGCCCTTCATAGAATCCAAATTTAGGTAACAAAACCGGCTTTCCGGTCAATTGATAGAAATCATTCAGAAGCGCTACAGTTCCATCATTCACCATAAAAAAAACATCCAGGTAGTCAGTATCATGAAAAAGGGTTACTTTTCCTTTTTCTTTTGACCCGAAATCATATCTTCCCTTTTTAAAGGTATACCACATCATCCCATAGCCATTCGATGACCAGTAGAAAGGATTCGGAGACGCTACTCCGCCGTCCGTCCAGCTGTTCTGATTTTCAATGGCAATAGCTTTGCCTTTATGGGAAAATCTTCCGTTCTGAACCCCACCTCCATAAAAATATTCTTCTGCTCCTTCCGATAGCGTTACACTGGTTTTTCCAGGATCGAAAGATATTGGCTCCACTGCTTCGGTAACCGTCTTTTTGGTTTGTAAATTGACTAATTTAAAAAGTGTATTCTTTTTATTGAAGATAACCTGGATTTTGTCTGTAGAAATAGATACTTCAGCATCATTCTGGTTGAGTATTAATTTTTCAATTGGTTTTCTCGGATTGTCAACTAAAATTTGAGCTTCAGGTTTAGCCTCAGGCGCTCTAAGTCCTTTCCCTGAATTGTCCCGGAATAGCCTGAACAGGTGATCACCATAAAAATCCAATATGATCTTTTGTTGATTGGAAAGCTTGACTTCAATTGTCGTAGGGCTCGTTTTTTTAGCATCAATGATACTTAGGTCTTCATTAGTTTTTCGGGTTGTCACTGTTTCCTGTGCCTGTACATAACCGGTTGAAACCATAGCTAAATTAAGTGTTAGCAAAGCTACCACAGCGGGTTTCCACATTTTTTTTTCCATGAGTCTGTGATTGTAAAGGTTCAAATTAACCTGAATCTGTTCAAGTTCTTACAAATATAATCCATGAATTAGGTAAAACATAATTAATCCATAATTTTATTAGAAAAAATACAACTATTAAGGCTCAGCTCCTTTTATTTAGAAAAACAATCTTAAAATCCAAGACCAGGATAACTCATTAAAAAATCCCTTACAAAGAATGTAAGGGATGCTTATTTTACAAATACAATAGAATCACAATTATTCCAAGCTCACAATAATTATTCATTAACTATTTTATTAACCTCATCAAACTCACTTTCAATAGCCTCGTCCGGTTTATAGGTTAATAACGAAACAATAATATTAGTAACCAGGGAAAGTATAAATCCTGGAATCATTTCGTACCAATCTTTGAATGAATGTTGAAGGTACACCCAAGCCAATACAGTAATTCCTCCTACCAACATCCCGGCAAGACCACCCTGCCATGTCGTTTTTTTCCATAAAAGCGAAAGGAGAATTAATGGTCCGAATGCAGAACCAAAACCTGCCCATGCATTCCCAACCAAATTAAGGATACTATCCTGAGGATTTAATGATAAAAGCATTGCCACAACAGCAACCAGCAAAACAGAGAGTCTGCTGGCAATCAGCAATTGCTTCGGTGTCGCTTTTTTATTCAAAAATGCTTTATAAATATCTTCTGTCAATGAGCTGGAAGTCACCAATAACTGGGAAGAAATCGTACTCATTACAGCCGCTAAAATTGCGGTAAGTAAAAACCCTGAAATAAACGGATGAAACAATACACGGGAAAAATAGATAAAAATAGTCTCTGCCTCCGTTTTTGATCCATCGAATTTAAGCATAGTCTGCGTATCAAATTTTTGCAGATAAGCAATACCAACCAGACCTATAGCTAAAGCTCCTGCTACAGTAAAAATCATCCATGTAATTCCTATTCTTCTTGCCTTAATCAAATCCTTAGGTTTGTCAATCGCCATAAAACGCACCAGGATGTGTGGTTGTCCACAGTATCCTAATCCCCATGCCAATAAAGACACAATGCTTACTGTAGTGGTCCCTTTGAATAAATCTAAATATTTAGGATCTTTAGCCTCAATCAATGAATATGTTTCCTGAACACTCCCTATTTGGGAAATAGCTACTATCGGAACAATAACCAACGCCAACACCATAATCGTTCCCTGTACAAAGTCTGTAAGGCTTACCGCCAGAAAACCTCCCAAAAAAGTATAGAGCACTACGACTAAACTTGTAAGTAGCAGACCAGTTGTATAGTCCATTCTGAAAGCTGATTCAAACAATTTTCCTCCGGAAACCATCCCCGCTGATGTATAAAGGGTAAAGAATACGAGAATAAAAATGGAAGAAGTAATCTTCAGAAGATGATTTTTATTTTTAAAACGGTTCTCAAAAAATACCGGTAAAGTGATTGCATTTTGTGCTACTTCCGTATAAATCCTGAGCCTCGGTGCTATAATAAGGTAATTGAGGTAGGCACCTATGGTCAAACCAATAGCGATCCATATACTGGAAATACCTGTAAAATACATGGCACCCGGAACACCCATCAGTAACCAGCCACTCATATCAGCCGCTCCTGCAGATAATGCGGTGACCGCTGCTCCCATTTTTCTTCCGCCTATTAAAAATTCCTCCGAATTACTGGTTGATTTTCTATAAGAATATATCCCTATTGCTATCATTAACAACAGGTATAACCCCACAGAAATCCCTTCATATACTTGCATATCATTTATTTTGTCACGCCGAATATAGCCATTTTCTCAGAAATAAAGAGGCTCACAGTCCTTAAAAGTAGTATTTAACAACTGACATCAATCTTTTATTCAAAGCATCAATCAAGTTTATTTCAATTGAAAAAAATAACACAATTACCAAAGTTTCAAATTTTAAGTATCCACTTGATATCATTTCATAATTATGGGTACTGAATCAGTACCCATAATCGTTAATATCATCACCTGTGTTTTTAGTAATTTTATTCTGTTCTATAAACAAATCGTCCGTCAAACATAGTCCAAAGCACTCGTGTACTTTCTATTTCTCCAGCAGGGATCACCGTTAAATCACGATCCAGCAATGCCATATCTGCCAATCTTCCCGGAGCAATTCTTCCTACACGATCTTCCATTCCCAATGCACGGGCAGCGTCACTGGTGAAAGAATACAACATCTCTTCGGGCGTGACAACTTCAGAGGCTGGATTATTCGCAATCATAGCAATAGAAGCAAAAGGATTAGGAGTGGACACCGGCCAGTCACTACCGCTAACTAATGTAGCTCCTGCATCCAACAATCTTCTTCCGGAATACATATTTGTTAGCAAACCAGGATTTACATAAGGTTGCAGCAATTCATTACTTTCCAATCCCGGCTCTTTCCACAACAATTGCATTCCTGCCAGTACATTAAGTTGTTTAAATCTGGGTCTGTCGGATGGATTCACAATTTGCAAATGGACAATGGTATGGGAAGGGCCAGATGGTCCATTCGATTGCCTGGCAGCTTCAATAGCATTAAGCGTTTCCCGTACTGCACGATCTCCTATTGCATGAGTGTGTACAATAAGTCCTCTGGCGTCAGCAGCAGTTACTAACCTTGCAAACTGAGCAGGCTCAAAGCCTAACGCTCCCAAACTTCCGCTGTTAATATAAGGTATACTGATCGCTGCTGTTTGTGCGGGATATTCTAAAACTCCGTCTCCCAAAATTTTAATTCCCGGTATAGTAAGATTAGGTACATTAGCATATCGTTGGCGCAAAGCTTCTACAACAGACAGCTCTGCCGGCTCGCTACGGGCATGCAATAATACCATTGCAGCTACCCTTCCGGTAAGCTCACCACTTTGAGAAAGACTTCTGTAAGTCGGTAATAATCCCTCATCATTTTGCGTAGGTCTCCACGAGAAAAGAGGGGCTACCGGACGCCCATTTCCCATAGGGTCCAACCAGGCAGTAATTCCATAACTGTTTAGAGTACGTATAGCAGCACGACCCGCTTCAAGCAAGGTACCGGCAGGAACCGGCGGAACATTAGCCAATACATAATCCCATCCATCATCTACAGTATAACCGTTAGGATTGAGCTGTGCATCAAATCCATAGAAACGACGCTGTTCCTGCGACAAAGATCCTATATAATTCTGATCAATGCCCGCTCTTGCAAGCATCGTACGGTTAGACCATCCGGTATGCGCATCCATACCTGCAATAATCACCGGAATATTTTCAAAAGGAGGATTATTGAATATATTGTCTAGTACGGAAAGGTCATTCCAATAGTCAAGATTGGCGTTCCCGATACGCAGAACATCTCCTACCAAACCCTGTCCGCTGGTTCGTGCCTGTTCTGCAAAAGAAGAAAGTTGCGCAGGTGGCAAAACCTGAAACGGCAACTCTGCCGCCAATGTAGCATAACCCGCAAAAAAAGCATGAACATGAGTATCTACAAGCCCTGGCACCAATAATCTTCCTCCAAGGTCAACTGTTTCCGGATCCTGAGCCTTTGATTTAACCTCATTTAGCGACCCCACTGCAACAATCCGTTTATCACGGACCAATACCGCTTCTGCATAAGGGTTATTTCTGTCTCCGGTAAATATCTTACCATTCATCATCAACATTTCATTGCTATCACCATTGGATGTCAATTCATTAATACTGGTTTTACATGAAGTAAATACTAATAAAAGAAAAAGGTATAAATACCTATAATTAAAGCGTTTGGAATAATTGCTCTTATTCGATTTCATCGCATGAAATGGAATCTTAAGAATTTTCATAATCAAGAAGTTTGTAAGTTTAAATGGTATTCTTTTAATTTAATTTGTGCCGATATACACCGATGTTCATCAACCGGGTATCTTTTCCGTCAAATACTTACTCCGTAAAACATTTTGTACAAAGAAATCAAGCTTGATTGTTTACTTTAAGAGTAATTCAAAATATTACTTAAGATAATATCAAACCTACAAATAATTTTATAATATCACAAGAAATCAATAATAAAATATTGTATTTAAATTAACAAACACACAATAATTAATTGATTTACAATAATTTATTTAAAAATTAATTTTATTTAGTATAAAAAGACTTTAATAAACAATATCATTCAAATAGTATCATAGATACTATTTAATTTTTTTAATAATCTTGATTGAGATTCTTTCGGTGAATTATGGTTTATTCCATATTCTGATTAACACTCATTTGTCATTTCGAACAAAGTGAGAAATCTCTTAATGATCTTAATAACTTACTGTGTTGAGATTCCTTCATTCCGCTTCGCTACTTTCCTGAAACCGAAGGTTCGACGTAGTCAATGACAAACTCAATCACGTTTCTCTTAGCCAAGCCAGAAATAACAGAACTACATCTCCTCTTTGCTAAGTGAAACGCCTTTGCGCCTTAGAAGCTCAGCACTCTAAAAACCCTTTGCGGCTTTGCGTTTGACTATATCCAAGTTGTTTTTAACGCAAAGAAGAATAAGGATGCTGCATATGTAGAGTTAGCAAAGACTAGCTTCGCTTATGAAGCTTATGTTTAATTACTCAGTTTAGATTCCTTCATTCCGCTTCGCTAAATTCCTCAATGACAAACTCAGGAATGGTAAAATCACATTTCTCTTAGCCAAGCCACAAATAACAGAACTACATCTCCTCTTTGCTAAATGAAACGTCTTTGCGACCGATCGACACTCATTTGTCATTTCGAACAAAGTGAGAAATCTCTTAATAACCTTAATAGCTTGCTGGGTTTAGATTCCTTCATTCCGCTTCGCTACATTTCTGAAACCGAAGGTTCGACGTAGTCAATGACAAACTGGAATGGTAAATCACCTCTCCCTCTTTGCTAAGTGAAACGCCTTTGCGCCTTAGAAACACAGCACTCTAAAAACCCTTTGCGGCTTTGCGTTGACTATTTTAAAGTGTTTTTTAACTCTCGCAGATTGAGCAGATTTTTATTTTCCAGCTATATTTAGATTCTTCATCCCGCTTCTGAACTACGTTCGCAAACTTATCGTCTGTATTCTGAAATCGAAGATTAGACGTAGTCAATGACAAATATTGTGTTTTAGCTTTGTCATTTCGATTTCTATGACATTTCCAATTGATTTTGATAAAAAGTTTTGTTTTTAATTAACGAATAAATTCGGTGTATAATTTTGTTTCGTACCGCATTTAAAACAGACATTTTATTTTTACCTTCTGACACTTTTCTTAGATAGTAGACAGCCAAATCATTTTTAAACCGAATAGCGCTCATTGCAGCGAGATGAAGAATTTTTTTTAATTCCTTATCTGCCAGGGGGGATACTTTTGATTTGTACTTCAATGAAGTACCAGATTGATACTCAAATGGCGCTACACCAGCATAGCAGGACATTTCTCTGGCAGATTGTATCTCGGTAAAGCCGTTGGTTTTAATAAGCATGTTAGCAGCCAAAACTTTGCCTACACCTGGTATCGTTTGAATTCGATGATATTGATCTTTCAAGACTTCGTCATTTTCAATAAGATAGAGGATTTTATCTTCAATGAATGAAATCTGTTTGTCTAATAAGGCAATGAAGTCCTTATTGAGTTTTAAAAGGTCTTTATCCTGCATTCCTTTTAGAAGCGACTGGTCTGCTAACTGGGTGAGTAAAGCTGCTCTTATTTTAACACGGAGTCTTCTCTCAGTATTTAAGAGTTTGATTTTTTGTAGTGTTTTACTGCAAGGACTCCAGATACGTAGATCAATATGGTGTTTTTCTAAGAATAAAGCGATTCTTTTACTGTCTATTTTGTCATTCTTACCTCTTACCAGGCCTATACTTCTCTTTATATGAAGTGGATTAATAACATAAACCTTAAATTCAAAAAGGGGTAAAACTTCATAAAGGTGATAATTATAACGGCCAGTATTCTCCATAGCTATCATCACTTGGTGTTCTTTAAATTCTTTAAAAAACTTTTTTAATGCTTTTACCGTGTTTTCTATCGTAAAAAACTGAAAGGTAGAATCAATAAGTACACTAATATCGAGAGTAAGCTTGCTCACATCAATGCCAATAATTACATTTTTCATAAATTTGTTTTTGCATATTAATAAGAAGAGATCTTATCATTAACTCAACTCCTTGATAATGGGTCATTAGCCCGAATTTCTATCTGAGATTGTGATAAGAAAGTGTTTAAGTCTTAATCGAAATATGAGTTTTACTCTAAGACAGGGTTAGTTTACTTAAACACTTTTCTCTTCTTTAATTCTATAAATTTAACTATTTACAAATCTAAAGGACGATAGGAGAAATCTCTTAATAATCTTAATAGCTTGCTGGGTTTAGATTCCTCCATTCCGCTTCGCTACATTTCTGAATGACAAACTGGAATGATAAAATCACGTTTCTCTTAGCTAAGTGAAACGCCTTTGCGCCTTAAAAGTATAACACTTTAAAAATCCTTTGCGGCTTTGCGTTTAACTATACTTTAAGTAAAGATAAATAAGAATAATACCTTTATTTTACCAACACCTGCGCTCTTCTCAGGTTTTCACTTGCCTGTAAAATTTTATTCTTCAGAATAGGATTATAATCCGGATTTTGCGAAAGAAACTCATTGACAATATGGAAAACTTTTGGATCCTGATAACTACTCAAAGAAGAACGAAGCCAGTTGTCCGGGAAGAAAATATCTCCTGTTTTTTGAATCTCCTGGAGAAGTTCTAAAGTCTTTGGAAGATATGCAATAGAAGTTTTTTGTCTTAGCGGATGATGCAAATAGCCCAATGCAGACCCAACAGCCGATTCATTAGCCCTATTCTTTTTTTCAATTAAACTGTTGAAAAAATCATCCCGGGTTTTCTGATCTGAAGAAGCAGCTTTCATAATGATCTTAAAACGATTGATCCGATCCGGATTCTTAATTCGGGTTAATTGCTCCTGTAATAAATCATTATTGTTGTTATTCCGTAAAGCTAATGAAAGAGCAAGACCTGTGAAATCTTCATCATTTAACGATACATCCTGTGGTGGAGTCTGAGATTTCCATATGGTGTAAAGACGATCATATGCCTTTTGAGACTGAAAAACTCCCTGATACCCGTTAAACAATATTTTCTTATTATTTTTAGTGGTCTGTACCTGTAGTGCTTTCCATACAATATCTTCTATACTTTCAGATTCTTTCAACCGTTGGGCTTCAGGTAAAAATGCCCAATAAATTCCAGAAATATATCCCATAATAAGACGAAGGTTCAGTTCCGTAGTTTCTCTTTCCAGCTGCCCTGCATAAAAATGTAATAGCTCTTTTGGTGTCACCCCTGTACCTGCCAGCATATTTTCATACAATGAAATATAAGTACTTGCACGGTTTATAGGATCTTTCACCATCGAAAAATCAGACATAGCCGATTGATCAACTTTGAATACTCCATATCCAATCCCTGATGAGTTAAGTATAATAAAAAGAGGTTTCATTTTTCCTTTCAATTCCGAAATCTCCTGACTCTTTCCGGTAAGCTTTATATCAACCTTCTCAATTCTATCAGGATAAAATAAGCTAACCTGGAACTCTTGAGGCCATAATTTTTGCTCCTTGCCATGTTCCGGATGTTGAGAGATGGTAAATCTATCTATTTTGTTCCCTTTATATTCCGTTTGGTAATCAATAACAGGCCTTCCGGGATCATTGACCCATACCTTATTCCAGCTTTGTAAATCTTCTTGCGTATGACTGTCCAGAATTGCAATAAGATCCGGCCATGTTGCATTACTGTATGCATATTTTTTAAGATATTCACTAATACCTTTTCTGAAATTATCCTCTCCGATCAATAACTCCAACTGGCGCATCATAATGGGTGCCTTGTTGTAAATAATAGGTCCATACATCATTCCTGCATTTTTCAGATTATCCAAAGTCTGTCGGATAGGGTTAGCCCCTAAAGTACGATCTACGGAGTAAGCCGCCGGAAAATGCCCCGTTAAAAACTTCAGATCATATACACTTTTATCCGAAGAAGCTCCGGTACTTTTATCTGCCATAAAATTGGCAAAGACCTCTTTCATCCAGACATCGTTAAACCAATCCATTGTCACCATATCTCCAAACCAGAGATGAGCTACTTCATGAGCCACAAGATTCGAACGATTGTTTAGCTGGTCTTGGGTAGCATTTTTATCTAGAAATAAGGTTGAATTTTGAAATAAGATCGCCCCGGGATGTTCCATTCCCCCGAACTGAAAGTCAGGAACAGCAATCATTCCGTGCTTTTGAAAAGGATGCGGAATACCGGTCCATTTCTCAAAGTAAGCAAGAGAATTCCGGTACAATGTGAAGATAGAATCCATGCTGTTTTTAATCTTCACAGAGTCTGTTTCACGGTATAAAATTCTGGAGTCCTGCTGATCGATTTTCTGTGTGTAATTTTTAAAATCACCGGCAGCAAAAGAAAACAGATACGTAGGAAGCAAATCTGATAATGCAAAACTCAATGTCTTTGTTCCTTTCTGTTGGGTTGTTTCTTTTAATTTTCCATTGGCTATGGCACTCCACTTTTCAGGAATGGTCAATACCAAAGAATAGTTAGCTTTTAGATTAGGCTGATCAAAACACGGAAAAACAGTTCGTGCACGATCCGGAACAAATAAAGCATATAAATATCCGTCACGTCTGTTTAACGCCCCATCACCGGCAAGAAACGTAAAATGAATCTGATTGGATCCTAATTTCAGGTATTTCCCATCAATAATTACATGTTCTTCTTTCAAAACAGGTTTTATCATCTTTCCATTTACCGATACAGATTTTAAAGAGGCAGCTTCTTCTTTGAAATCTATCTGTAAGGGAGTATCATTTTGTTTTTTATAATTGAAAGTAAGAGTTTCGGTTCCTAAAATCCTTTCTGATTTACTTTCGGGAATTTTTAAGTTGATATCATATTTGATCTCACTTAATGTACTTTTTCTCAACTGAGCCAGTTCATATGAGACACCAGATTCTACCCCAGGCCGGGATTGTACTTGTGCATGATAATAACTATTGAAAGCCACCAAAAATAATACTAATAACCCTTTTTTCATGAATCAAATATAAGAATAGAATCGGAATTGAAAAGATTATGCATAATACAATCAACTTTTTTATTTCAAATTTGAGCAGGAAAACTCCGAATAATTTTCCCCGTTCACCCTCTATCTACTATTTATGTTTCTTACATTCAGCACAATCATTAATGATCCCTTACATTTATTCCAAAAAAGAATAAAATAGAAATATTTTGATTTAAATATAAACAAAAATTAACATTGTATTCCAATTTCTACCTGAACATGCATAAATACTCACATCCTAGAATGGAAGGGGTTTTTGATGTAAAAAAAATAACACATAAGCTTTATTTTCAATATATTAGCAAGTAAGTAAAACAAAATTTGTTTTATTCTACACACCTAACTAAAATTTATACAAGTATGAAAAAGATTAATTATTTTCAGGGTATCATTCTATACCTTGTTGGTTCGTTTGCATTGAGCGCAAACAATCATGCCTCTATCTCACATCTTACTTCCGAACCTCAATCCGGAAAGGGTTTCCTGGAAGCTCCACCTCCCAGTAGCAATCAAGACTGTATTATTCCTGCTGATACGTACACCTCTGTTTCTTCTGATCAGAAAGTTAGTGTTAAGGCTATAGGAACCACTGCTTCCTCTTTCCAGCCGGGAACCAACATCGATAAGAGTTTCGACGGAAATCTCTCGACCATTTATCATTCTTTGTGGAACGCTACAGTTCTTCCCGTTGTGCTCAATTATCGTTTTGATGGAAATACTCGTATAGACTACCTGAGGTATATCCCCAGAACAGATGGTAATACGAATGGAAATTTTGGAAAAGTAAGGATTAGCTATAATACCAAAACGGTTAGTAATCTGATCACATTACTGGAATATGATTTTGAACAAAAAAGCAGCCCCACTAAAGTCGTATTTCCCAATGGTATTACTCCCTTGAATATACAGATAACAGTGACCAATGGCGCCGGAGGGTTCGTAAGCTGTGCAGAGATGGAGTTTTACCAGGCATCTTCTGACACCAATTCTTATGCTAATATTTTCGCTGACGATATTTATTCTCAACTAAAGCCCGGTGTGACTCAAGCAGATATCAACCAAATTACTTCTCCCTTTTACAAAGCATTGGCACAATGCCTGTTCAACAAAACCTACGATCTCACATACAGGGTTAAGAACTATGAGGTATATACCCCGGTAGATGTACTAGCTAAAGCTTTAAAAACTTCTACTTATAGTCCTTTTGAAAATCCTACCGGTATTTTCTTTAAAAAGGGAACCAAAGCTATTCTCTTTGTCAAAGACCTTCCTAATAATAACATTTCGTTGAGGGTCCGGGATTTTGCCAATGAAGCCAACTCTACAGACCGTTCCTACAAGCTGGAAAAAGGACTCAATATGATAGACATTACAGATGATGGCTTAGGCTACATCAACTATTATAACAACAATACTTCCCTTCCTCCGGTTACCATAAACATTGTATCCGGTACCATCAATGGTATTTTTAATGCAAACACTTCCACGAATGACGACTGGAAAACTTTACTTGCCAACAACGTATATCCAAAACTTGATATCATTGGCCAATATACCCATCTGGTATATGATAAGAAACCACTGCAACAAAATGTCCCTGATGATGGATTGGGTTTCATAACACTTTACAACAATATTGTTAAACTCCAGCACATCCAAAATGGATTATTCAAATACAATAAAGTTCCTAAAAACAGAATGTTTGCCTGGACAGAATCCAAAGGAGGCTGGTATGCATCCGGTATGGGTGCTCATTTTGATCTTAACTGGGGAACACCAAACAGCACCTCTATCAATAAACTTGACCTATGGGGAGTTGCCCATGAGTTTGGCCATGTGAATCAAATTCGTCCGGGACTTAAATGGGTTGGGACTTCTGATGTAACCAACAATATTTATTCGCTATGGACTACCCATTTATATGGAACAGGCCACTCCCGTTATCGCTTAGATACAGAAGTTATTAATGACACCTACGGCAATAAAGTAGCCGGCGGCAGAATGAATGCTTTTCTTAATAACGGAATTATCAACGGTGAGCTATGGCAATTCCAAAAAGGTCCGGATAAGATGACCAATTACCAAAACGGAGGAGATTTATTTGTAAAACTAGCCCCCATCTGGCAACTGATGTTATATTATCAACTGGCCGGAGAAGGCAACAGTTGGTATAAACCCGATTGGTCCGCCGATATGGCTGAGCGGGTAAGAAACATCAGCCCCGCAATAGAAGCAACGATGAGTAACGGAAGAATGCAGCTTGATTTTATGAAAAACTTCTGTGATATCGTGGGTGAAGACCTTACCGATTTCTTTAAAAAAGCAGGAATGCTAAAACCAGTCAACCGAAGAGTAGATGATTACACACCGGCACAACTCACCATAACACAAGCTGATTGTGATAATCTTGTTGCCTATGCTTCTAAGTATCCTAAACCTGCATCTCCGGTTATTTATTATTTAAGTATCAATAGTGTAGATGCTTACAAAAATAAAGCATCTATCATAGGTACTACCGGTGTAGGTGTAACGTTAGACGGTGATGTTCTTACTATCAATCATCAGCAATGGAAAAATGTAGCTGCCTTTGAAACCTATGACGGAAGTACACTCCTTCGTGCTGCCATTTACGGTACCGGTACCAGAGATAACAGTCTGACTAAAATTCAGCTGCCTGTGCAAAATGCCAGCGTATATGCTGTAGGCTGGGATGGTAATAAAATCCTGGTGTATCCTGAAGTTTCCTCTTCAGCAGCCAAAAGTGCAGAGGCTTCACCAGCTGAAAACCAACTTTCTCTTTATCCTAATCCTGCCAAGATATTGGATGAAGTCAAGATTAAATTAAACAATGCGAAAGGAAAATATAAGCTACAAGTCTTCTCCTATAACGGAAAAGCGGTTATAGAATCTTCCGGATCTATCGAAGAGCTCAATAATACTATGGGTAGATCTCTTTCTAAACTGACCTTAGGAACCTATCTTGTGAAATTGACCAGTGTAGATAGCGGAACTACCTACCAGACTAAGCTCATCAGACAATAACCTTTTCAAATTATTGATTTATAAAAAAGTCTGCCTCAGTTATGAGGCAGACTTCTCTCTTTATCGGATCCTATCTTGACGTTTTATTGGTTTAGATTTGCAGATTGGGCATATTAGAAAGATTTATAATAGTTTTTGATTTTATAGAACTCCTAGTATTTGTAAAAGCAAAATCGCTGGTTTACAAAATGGCAAATTCTGCGAGTGCTTGTCATTTCAACAGGAGAAATCTCTTAATGAGATGCTTAAAAATTTGTGGCTTAATTCTTTTGACCAGATTACTCTGATCTGCACCAATGTTTATAATTATTTTCACTCTCTCTGATTGAGCTGATTAGGCAAATCTTATAAAAATCTTTGATTTTTATAGACTTATGTGTACTTCTTATGTAATGTAATATTTATCTAACTTCAATAACTTAAGTGTTTAAAAACTTTTGTGTCTTTTGTGATTTTTTTTACCCACAGATTCCTCAGGTTAACACAGATGTTTATGGTTATTTTTTCGCTAGAGGATTTGTATTACTTTGTTTAGATTCCTAACAGACACTAAAAGTTCGACGAAGTCAATGACAAGGTGTTCGCACCAGCGTAGAGGACTTATTGAAGCTGCTAAATTTAAACATTGTACTTTTATAAAACCAAAGCCACTTAATGAGTGACTTTGGTTTTATAAAAATATTGATTCGTTTAAAATTTTTGATATTATCCCGCCAAGTTCAATCTCGTCTATTTTACCATAATCAAAATATTGAATTCTCTCAGAGTCTTCATCAAGTCCTTTTTCTGGATCTATACATTTGTAGGGTATAACCTCTAGTTTTTCTTTATCTAAAAAAAGCCCACAACTAATAGAGTTAGAATAAAGCTTTTTAAAAGAAGATTCTTTCATTTCCTTTAATACTTTTTTTGAGATATTCTCTTTTGGATATGATATCAATTTACTTGCTGCTAAAGATTCTGCAACTCGTTTGCCCAACTCTTCTGTGTCGTCTGAAATAGATATAATAAAAATGGGCGTATCTGATACATACGTTCCTGTATCCGTTTTATAGAGCGTTATGATTTTATAATTTTCTTTTGTCTTATATATTTTACACGCTTTCATAAACTGTTATTTTATAACTTTTATATTCATTTGAATATTCATTCTGGGCACGAGCTTCTAGCTCGTGCCAGCGAGGGGACTTTACTTACTATTTCAGAAAGGTATATACATGAGGAAACATATTTTTTAAATACCTATTCTTTACTATTGGATTATTACCATAACTTAACCCAACATCTAAACAAGACTTTATCAAATATTTTTGTTTTTTATTAACCCCCCGCTACTGCACGAATCATTTCGTATAGTCACATAAACATTTTACAAGTCCCGGAAACACTCTTTATTGATTTTTTATTATTTATGATGTGAACTATCATTATACTGCCAGAGAACATTAATAATTTTCCATGTACCATTCAACTTCACAAGATGCATATAGTCAATCCACTCATCCGCAATAAGTTTAACTGATGCCGTCTTATCTGAAACATCAAGAAATTTAATCTCTTTTTTGGGAACAATAGGGAATCTATCTTTTTTTCTATTGTAGCTTTTTTCAGCTAATAGAACCACAGATGTTTATGTTATATTAGCAGATTATTTCTTAGATTTAAATTTCTCCAATTCCTGTTTCAGAGCTTCAACCTGCTCTTTCAACAGGTCAATATATTCTTTATGGTTTTCCAACATATATTCCGGAATATTATAATATTGGTATTGGTTATAATTACCCGTTTGACTATTGGTACTTGTGTTAGAACTGCTATCATTAAATGTTAGATTTTGTACAACATTCCCTGTTCTTTCTTCTTTAATATCTTCCACCGGAACGTCTAAAGCTTTCGCCAACTTTTCCCACTCATCATCAAAGATTCTGACCTCCCCATTCTCCTTACGGCAATAATTGGAAACATCCGTTGACAGGATATTTGACATGTATTCCTGAGTATATCCTCTCCTTTTTCTTAGACTTCTTAGCTTTTCCATAGTGATTGTATATGTGCTTTGTACAAATATAAAAAAAATTGTTGTTTTTAATAGGATGTTTTTTAGTTCCCCCCTAAACAAAACTGATTGAAGTGTTTCTAGAATATGCTCTTTTCCTCTAGCTCTTATTATTTGTGAAACAGTAAAATGAGATAATAACAAAAGCCTAAAATAAACAAAGCCAGCTTTGCTTATGGTTGCTGCGCAAAGTCTCTGACTTTGAGCTATCATTTTCACTCATCATAATTATTATATTTCCAAAATTCATTTTTCTTATTAATATCTATAATAGGATTTTCAGCAATCTCAACCTCAATGAGCCCTTTTCCATAAGTATAATTACTAGCCGAAGAATAAAGATAACGATATCCTTTTTCAACAAGTCCAGCCCTTACAGGATTGAGATGAATATAATTCAATTTATCCCACATGAAGTATAAGGTAAATATTTCTTCTGCATGATTACCATATTGCCAAAACTGATAAGTCTTATTTCTATTATGCGTTTCCGTTGCTTTAGAAAACCTTTCTAACATCCATTCTCTTCTGCTTTCAGGTTCACTTTGAATTTTTTCAAGGATACTTTTAGCTGTAAACTTTTTAAAATCTCTTAATAAGCCTGATAAATTATTATCTTTTGATTGTACTATTAGATGAAGATGATTAGTCATCATTACATAACCATAAAGAATCATTCCCTTATTCTTAATACAGAAATCTAATGACTCTATGATGACATCCCTGTAGTTTTTTCGTGAAAAAATATCAATCCAGTCTATAACTGTACAGGTAACAAAATGCGGTTTCTCCTGATCTCTTATAATATAGCCTTCTTTCATCTTTACATGTGTTTATTTTAAATACATGCATTTTAAAGGAATCATTCAAAAAAGTTTTATATAAAAAACAAAATGTTTGCTATTAAATAAAAAATTACTTATTGCTCAAAGTCGCAGACTTTGAGCAGCTGGGGCAGCTGGGAGTCATTATACACCATGCATGAATTTCTAAGCCTTTCTCTTTCTGACAAAAACTAAGGCTTTCTAAAAAAAGGTCTTTATATTCGTTTCTTGTAAAAACATCTAGCCAACCTACAAATGCAAAACTCACAAAATACAACCCTTCCGGATTGTGAAATTTATAGCTCCTACTCATCCAAAATATATTAATACTTAAAGATAATAGTTATTATTAATATTTTTTATAATTTATTAAATTATTTTTCCAGTTTATCACAATTACAATAATCCTTATTCATCTATTAACTAGAAATCGTCTTTATCATTAAGCACTACCATTAATTATAATAAAATTCACACAATAAAAATAAAATATGAATTTTATAATACCAATAATTAATTTTACATCAATAAAAAACAATATTCTTATTATCATAGTATTTTTATAAAAACTTGCAGTTATCTTTGCCAGTGAAATTTTCGAAAATACCTGTTGATAAAGAAAAGTATTCTATTTTTTCAATTCAACATTTAAATTTTTCGTTTAATATCTCTTTGTAATTTATTATTTCAACACCAATAACATCAATATACTATTCAAAAAATTTACTACTTAAAAAATAAACTGAATGCAAACATCTTTTTTTAAAATTGCCGCTGCTTCAGCTGCACTCTGTTTCAGTACTCTGGCGATAGCACAACAGAAATACACCGTAAGCGGAACTGTAAAAGACCAGAAAAATGGTGAACTATTGATCGGAGTGGCAGTAAAAGTAGCTGAAAACCCATCAGTGAGTGTCGTTGCCAATGAATACGGCTTCTATTCTTTATCACTACCTGAAGGTAATTATACAATAATCATTTCGTATCCGGGTTACAAAGATTTTGAGCAAAACATCCAATTGGATCATAATATAAAACTGGATCTTCCCCTAAGCCAGGAAGAGCAAGAAAGAACAGGAAAGATTGACGAGGTCATCATATCCGGGGTTAAAAAAGATAAAAATCTTTCAACTGCACAAATGGGTACGGAAACTTTAAGTATCAAAAATATTGAAAAATTGCCGGTATTATTTGGAGAAAAGGATGTAATGAAGACCATACAGCTGTTACCGGGAATTAAAAGTAACGGTGAAGGAAGCAGCGGATTTAGTGTAAGAGGTGGAGCAACGGATCAGAACTTAATATTATTGGACGAAGCTCCTGTTTATAATGCTTCCCATTTACTTGGGTTCTTCAGTACATTCAACAGTGATGCTCTGAAAGATGCCAGCATCATCAAGGGAAACAGCCCTGCACAGTACGGCGGGCGTCTTTCTTCTGTAATGGATGTCAAAATGAAGGATGGAAATAATAAAGACTACAATATCAACGGAGGAATCGGTTTAATCAGCAGCAGGCTGAGTGTAGAAGGTCCCATTCAAAAAGAAAAATCTTCTTTTATCGTTTCCGGAAGAAGAACTTATGCCGATTTGTTCCTTAAAGGCAGTGATGATTTTAAAGACAGTAAGCTTTATTTTTATGATCTGAACCTGAAAGCCAATTATCAGATCAACGAAAATAACCGTCTTTATTTATCCGGATATTTTGGAAGAGATGTATTGGGAATCGGTAAAACATTTGCAACAGACTGGGGAAATACCACAGCCACTTTACGATGGAACAGTATCATCAACAGCAAATTATTCTCTAATACTTCATTAATTTACAGTGATTATAATTACAAAATCAGCCTGGAAAGTAATGACAATAAATTTGGGTTGAATTCAGAAATTCAGGACTGGAACCTTAAACAGGACTTTACCTGGTTTGCAGGAAATAAACATTCTGTTCGATTCGGACTCCAGTCTATTTACCATACCCTTACTCCCAGCAGTGCTTCAGGCACCAGTGTCAGTAGTTTTCCAAGAAATCCAAGATATTCATGGGAAAATGCAGTGTATATCAATGATGATTTTAAAGCAACGGAAAAGCTGACTGTTAATTATGGTTTAAGACTTTCTTCATTCAGTGTTTTGGGAGGTGATACATTCAATACCTACGAAAATGGAATTCTTACCGATAGCAGATTCTTAGAAAAGGGAAAATTCGGGAAAATATATATCAATCTTGAGCCCCGTATTACAGCCAATTATCGCATCAATGAAGTCAGCAGTGTAAAAGGAGGATATTCCCGTAATACCCAAAATCTACACCTTTTGAGTAACAGCAGCAGTGGAAATCCTACAGATCAATGGATTGGAAGCAGCTATACTGTAAAACCGGAAATTGCAGATCAGATAAGTGTAGGATACAGCAGAAATTTCAACAATAATAATTATGAATTGAATGCTGAAGTGTATTATAAATCTATGCAGAATCAGATCGATTTTAAAAATGGAGCCCAAATAACTTTTGATACGGCTGCAGATGTCGAAAGCGAGCTGTTATTCGGAAAAGGAAGAGCCTATGGTTTGGAGCTGATCGCTAAAAAGAAAAGCGGAAAACTAACAGGGTGGATCTCTTATACCTTATCCAAAACCGAAAGAAAAATCAATGGTATCAATGATAATGAATGGTACAATGCCAGAATGGATAAAACCCACAATCTATCTATAGTTGCTACCTACCAGCTCAATCCAAAATGGTCTTTCTCAGGATTATTTGTTTACAGCACCGGAAATGCGGTCACCTTCCCTACCGGAAAATATGAACTGAACGGAGAAACGGTCCTTCAATACAGCAGCCGAAATGCAGACAGAATGCCGGCTTACCACAGAATGGACTTAAGTGCCACTTACGAGCCAAGTTCTAATAAACGCTTCCGTGGGTCTTGGTCTTTCGGAATCTATAACGTATATGGACGTGAAAATGCTTATACCATTACTTTTGAAGACAATCCGAATAATCCGGGAACGACACGTGCTATGCAGACATCATTATTCCGATGGGTACCTAACATCACTTATAATTTCAAATTTTAAATCATGAAGAATACATTTTTTATCATATTATCTCTGTTTTTATTAGTTTCCTGTGAAAAAGAAATCGATTTAGATCTTGCAGACCAAAGCGGAAACATTGTTATTGAAGGAAACATCACTGACCAACCTGGCCCTTATATTGTGAGAATAACAAAATCCGTCGCTTTTACCCAAAACAACCAATATCCCGCTGTTACTGATGCACAGGTAATAGTCAGCGATAATACAGGACAAACAGAAACCTTGCAATATGTGGGCGATGGAAAATATCAGACGACGGCTTTCACCGGAGCAGCCGGCAGAATCTACACTTTAAAAGTACAGGCAGAAGGAAAACAGTATACTGCCCAAAGTACTATGCCTGAAGCTGTCCCTTTCGACGGATTGAAACAGGATTCTTTTGTGTTCGGAGGAGAAACAACTTATACGCTTTTACCCATCTTTACTGATCCGGCAACATTAGGAAACCGCTACCTCTTTAGTTTTACTATCAATAATAAACCGAAAAGAACAATTGAAGTTTTTTCAGATAACGTGAACAATGGATTAGTCAACCAAAGACCTTTATTTCTTCCTAACGATGATGAAGATGGAAATAGCCATAAAGTCGTTGTAGGAGATACGATTCATGTTGAAATGCAATCTATAGATCATACTATATTTACTTATTACAGTGCTTTGCTTCAAATTATTGGAGGTGGAGGTCCTGGTGGAGGGGTTACGCCTTCTAATCCACCAAGCAATATTAACAATGGTGCATTAGGATATTTCTCAGCACACACGCTTAGTAAAAGAAGTGCTGTAATCGAGTAACAATTGATTATTTATTAAAACGGTCAACCCATAAGATGAATCCCTGGATTTTGTTCTTTTAGGTTGACCGTTTTTATTATACTCCCAACCTATTATTTAACCAATTGACCTGATCGTCTCAAAAATTTCTTTTTTGGAGTTTTCAAATATTTCGCCACCGAATTCTTCGTTATCCAGAGAAAAAACTGTCAGATCTTTGACTCCCATAACTCCGAAGATAAATTTCAAATAGGTGGTCTGAAAATTCATGTGTTCATTTTTCTCGTTTTCGCCATAGCCTGTATCTCCTCTGCTTGATAGTATAAACATTTTTTTGTTTTCAAGTAAACCTACATAATCACCATCCGGAACTCCTGATCTGAATTTCCAGGTTTCATTAATTCTCATAACCTGGTCTATATAGGCTTTTAATCCACTTGGGATCGACCAATTATACATAGGAGTGGCCACAACATAAACATCATGTTCTTTCAACTCTTTGACCAATTCATTGCTTAACGCCAATGCCTTATGGTCATCTTCAGTTCTGCTTGCAGGTTTTATAAAAGCCCCGCCAATCCATGAGGCATCAATCCCCGGAATGATTTCGGTTCCCACTTCCCTGAACGTAAAAGTATCGTCGGGATATTTTACTTTCCAGTTATCTACAAAAAGTTGAGTAAGTTTTCGGCTGTAAGATCTTCCGTTTCTTACACTGGCGTTGATGATTAATACTTTTTTCATTTGCTTCGTAAATTATTGAAGCAAAATTCTCGATTATTAATTGTAGAAAAATTGATCTAGTTCAAGATGATTTATTTTTTTTTCGCAGTCTGCTGATGAATTCTGCTGAGACTCCCAGATAAGAAGCTATTAGATATTGAGGTACTCTGGAAGCAATATGGGGATACGTTTCCAAAAAGTCAAAGTACCGGTATTCTGCATCGTAGATATTATTATAAATAATTCTTTTTTGCAGTGTTCCGATGTATCCTTCCAATATGATCCGAAAATATTTATCCAGCTGAGGGATTTTAAGCAGCAGTTTCTGAAAAGAATGGTAATTGATCTGTAAAACCTTGGTCTCCTCAAGAGCCTGTATATTATAGATAGAGGGTTTTTGCCTGGAAAAACTATCAACATCAGAAGCCCACCAGTCATCAATAGAAAAATAAAGGATTTCTTCATTTCCGTTTTCCAAATTGATGTAAAATGCTTTTAACAATCCTGAAACCACATAATTATCATAGCGGCAAACATCTCCGTTTCTTAAAAGATATTCCCCTTTTTTCAATGTTTTCTCAAGCCAGAAACTTTCAAAGATGGATATTTCCTCTTCAGTCAAGCTGATATATCTGGAAATATTCCTGATCAGAGCATGGTTATTCATAAAACTGTCACTAATTAAGTATGCTATCAACAAATGTACAAGAATATTTTTATCCTGATGACCGATAATTAAGAGAAAGAAAGAGCTCCTTTAATAAAAACAAAAGGGATAGTCTTTCAACTATCCCCTATTCTATATAATGAGAATTACCAGTACGATATATTCTCCATTTGATATTTATAATTTGATCTTCGTATTACGAAAATAACGCCTTGCGTAATCCTAATGCTCCTTGCTCTGAAGAGAATTTCACTGCTTCAATATGATCCAAAGGATTTAATAATCCATAGTCGTGTATAAAGCCGTTAAAAGTCTGAATGGTAACAGGTACTCCAGCTTCATCCAGTTTACGGGCATAAGCAAGCCCTTCATCATGTAAAATATCATTTTCTGCCAATTGTACCAAAGCCGGTGGAAGTCCTTTCATTTTTTCCAATGGTGCCTGGAAAGGAGAAGCATAATATTCCTTTCTTTTTTCTAAATCAGGAAGGTAGTTATCCCACATCCATTTCATCATATTAGCCGTTAAGAATCTTCCTTCGGCATAATCCTGCCATGACTGACGGGTGAAATCAGCATCGGCTACCGGCCAAAGTAATAACTGGAACTTGATCTCCGGTCCGCCTTTATCTTTTGCCATCAAACACGTAACAGCAGTCATATTACCTCCAACACTGTTCCCGGCAATCGCTAGATTTTTACCATCAACACCAATTTCATCACCATTCTCAGATACCCATTTTGTCGCTGCATAAATCTGATTAATGGCAACCGGGTATTTAGCTTCAGGAGAAGGAGTATAGTCAACAAAAACAGCTGCTGCTCCACTGTTTACAACTAAATCTCTAACCAGTCTTTTATGAGTAGGATAATCTCCTAGTACCCAACCTCCACCATGCACATACATAAATACCGGAAGTTTTTCTGCTTTTGCATTTTCAGGCTTTATGATGTGGATATTTACTGTAATCCCGTCTTGTGTAATCTCTTTTTCGGATTCCGTAATCCCGGAAGTATCTACCTGCACAGATTTTTGGGCATCGATAAGTACCTGTCTTGCTTCCTGTGGGGTCATGGTTTCCATTGGTTTACCGCCACTATTATTAAGTCCGTTAAGGAATTCTCTGATTCCTACCAGAATTTGTGGGTCTTTTTCACCCGGAACTGTGTTTGCCATAATTAAAATTTTAATGATTTAATGATAGATTTGATTTTGAGTGCTCTACCAAATATATGTTTAGTTTTCTTATTTTTCAAGTTCTTGGGTCACAACTTTAGCCATTTCTTTAGAGCTGAAAGGATTTTGCCCTGTAATCAGATGTCCATCTACCACCACATTGGAAGTCATGGGAATGAATGCTTTTTTCAAATCAGCGCCTCTTTCTTTAATAGCAGCCTCCAGGTTAAACGGAACTTCTCTTTTTCGTCTTGCCAAAGTTTCTTCAAACCAATCAAATCCTGTCATTGACCGGCCTTCTATCAGATGTTTTCCATTGGAAAGTTTCACATTCAGAAGCCCACCTACTCCGTGGCAAATGGCAGCAACCATTTTATGTTTTTCATACTGATTCCTGATCATTATTTGTAAGATCTTATCATCCGGAAAGTCATACATTGTAGCGTGACCTCCGGCCAGATAAATACAATCGAAAGAGTCGTTTTGTATGCTTTTCAGACTTTGAGTATGAGCTAATTCGCTCATAAAGTCCGGATTTTCATAATAGTCTTTTGAAATTTTATCCAAAACCAAAGGTTTCAGACTTTCAGGATCAATGGGTACATTTCCCCCTTTCGGGCTTGCAATGGTAACCTCCCATCCTCTTTCTTTTGCACTGTGATACATGTGGGTAAGTTCACTCAGCCATAAGCCTGTTTTGAATTTACCGCTTTCATAAATCCCAATATTAGTGACTACCAAAAGAAGCTTCTTCATATTTTTTTGTGTTTTCTTATACTCAAAAGTCGTGAAAAAATTAAGATATATGGGTAACTTAATCCCTGAAAGTTGTAACCCAATCTCGGTTTTCGATATTTTAATCTATGAACTCCTTACATCAAATAAAAATACTGCCTCATTGAAGCAGTATTACTTTTATCTGATTTACCATTGTAAAGGTAAAATCTCAAAATCGCTGATTTGTTAAATTGTGAATTGTCATTTCGACGATATATATGATCTTTTACAACATAAACATCTGTGTTAATCTGAGTATTCTAAGACATATGCAAATTATATCTTGTTAAATTTACAAAAGGTTCTTCCCTTTTTACGACAGCAAATATTCTATATACAATTTTACAGCATACAGCATTGATAATAGAATTATGTGCTTTTCCCTGTTGTTTTTTTCTTTGGTAATAAGATTTTAATTCTTCATCATAAATTACGGCAGAATTAGCACCATTAAAAAGAATCGTTTTAATTCTTTTATTTCTAAGTTTACTTGTTTTAGTTTTGCCTTGAACACTTGTTCCTGATGTATGCTCAAAAGGAGCAATCCCTGCATAACAGTTGAATTTCCTTGGGTTTTGAAAACTTGTAAAATTATTCGTTAATACAATCATATAAGCTGCTGTGAGGAATCCAACCCCTTTCACTTTGGTTATTTTTTCAAAGTTTCGGTTGAGGTGTTGTTGATTATGGATTTCCTGTTTTATTTTTTCTTCAACTAATGCTATATTTTTATCCAGTTGCTGTATATGGCCCATAATATCATTAATTTCAAAACTTACATCAGCTATTTTATTGATCTGATAAAAAGCTTTTATCTCATTCTTGAACTGTGTTCTTACCTTTATCAAATGATTTCTGTAGGTAAGAAGATTTTTTATCTTAAGCAGTTCTTTACTGGGAAGGAGATAAGGTTTAAGTTCTTTGCAATATGTTTTTGCATACTTGGCAATCCTCCAGGCATCAACTCGATCATTCTTTCCTCTTTGTATTCCCTGACTTAATTTTATTTCGAGAGCCGGGACCTGATAATAGCTTATTTCTTGGCTTTCCAATATCCTGGCAAGGAGCAGCCCATAATTTCCTGTATTTTCAAAGCAATACCACAATTGAGCATTCTCTGGGATGTTTCTTGAAATCATACTTTCAATTCCTGATAGAGTATTTTCAACTTTAAAAAAAATGTCTTTCTCTTCAGAATCACTCATGATACAAACATCCAAGGTATCTTTGGAAATATCAATTCCTATAAAATAACTTTTCATAACTTTGGATTTAGGATTTATCCTGAATGAACCATTTTGAATAATGCTAAAACCTTTAATAAGCCTTAATGCTTAACATTCTAAATGGCAGATATTCAAAAGAGAAAATAAAGTCTGATACTCAGAATAGTTCTGTTCTGGAAATCTGTTTAGTTCACTTTATTTTCTCTGGTTCTTCAGAATATAATTATTATCTAATTTAATACTAATTCATTGTGTAAATCTAAAGGTAATCTGTGGTGAAAAAATAACCCTTTATTAAGAAATTTCTCCTGCGAAATGACAAACTCTCATAAAATTTGCCATTCTGCAAATCAGCCATTTTGCCTTTACCAACATAGCATCTATTCAATCTGTAGTAAGATTTTACTTAATCAGCCACATGGTTTCATTGATATTATCTCCTCCGGGATACTGTTTATTAATCGCATTCGTAAGATTCGTATTATTAGTATTTATTTCAGAGGCAGGATACATCCATCTTTTAGGAATCTTGCCATTATTCAGAATCCCTTTTCCATCTGTATTAAATTTAGGGAACCCAGTTCTTCTCTGATCATAAAATATGCGCCAGCCGGTATTAAAAAACAAAGCCGTATGCTTCTGATCCATAATCTGCTCTATTTCCTTTCCAGGCTGCAGGTTAATCCCCGACTGGCCTACATACATATTCGCATCATCCGGATTTACTTTATAAAAATTCATAGAAGCATTGATTCCTTTCAGATAATAGGTATTCGCATTTCCGGTGATCCAACCACGAACAGCTGCTTCGGCTAGAATAAACTGCAATTCTGCATACCCCATCAACAAAGTAGGTTCATTAACCGGATCATCAAAGTACCTTGGATTAATCCTTGATGCCAGACCATTGGATGCTTTTGTAGAGTTTTCTCCCAGATCCCCACTTCCATATAATCCATCATAAAAGCTAAATGGATCTGTTGGGGAGGTTCCTACTGTACTTGTCTTCCTTTCAGCCATCTTAAATAATCTTGGATCCTTTGATACTTTGAGTTTATCTACAAAGCTCTGCTCCATGTAATAAGCTGTTTTCAGCTCGTTGCTGTTAAAATAAGGATACCGGTTATTGACAAAGTTGAAGAAAGATAATGCCCCACTGTCTTCACCATTTTCCATAATAGGGTTTTGGGCAGGATTATTCACAATATCGGCAAAAGCCTGTTTCACATTTAAATCCGGATCATCGGTTCTTTTTGACAAATCCATTAAAATTCTTAATCGATAAGAATTGATCAGCTTTCTCCATTTAAGAGGCTGTCCTTTATAGATGAGATCCCCCAGTATCTCTTTATTAAAATCTGAAAGTTCTGTATTAGCCAATGCCAATTCTTTCAACACATCTTTATAAATACTTTTCTGGTCATCATATTTTGGATAAAAGTTATCTGTTTTCACCGCTTCGGTATAAGGAATATCACCGAAAGTCTCAGATAGTGAAATGAAATAATAAGACTTAAAGAAGCGGGCTAATGCCACATATTCCTTGCTTCCCCTTTTATTTGCTTCTTCTACCATTTTCCCGACCTGCTTGATCTGATCATAAACACCAAAAGATCCTCTTTGAAAGTCATAATACTGATCCCGGCTAACGCCGTTGATATATGCCAGTTGCCTGGATGCCAGAGCTGCATCAGCTCTAATATTGCTAAAGGCACTGATCTCAATTCCAGGCAGGAGATTCTGAGCATCTACTGTCTTAGGACGGTTAGGATCATCCTGTAAATTATCAACTCTGCTGCAACTTACTACGCTTACAGCTGTTATTATTGAGAATATATATGTTTTAACTGATTTCATTTCTATTGCTTTTATCATTAAAATTTCACGTTGAGATTCACCCCGAAGCTACTTGTCGCCGGAGTCTGAAGCTGATCCATACCGGAATCAGGGTCTACATTCTTAATCTTTGAAGCCAGCCAGAGATTTCTTGCAATCAGGGAAATACTTGCTGAAGACAGATCCAGTTTTTTGGTAAAGTCTTTTCCAAAATTATAGGTAACCGTTACCTCTCTCAGCTTGATAAAGGTTTGTTTATAGTAATGGTAATTGCTTTCAAAAGCATTACTCGTACTCTGCATAAAAGCATTATAGTTTACGGCAACATCGTTCTGAACAAAAACCCGTGTATCTGATTTTACATTACCATTTTGATCATAGGTAATTGCACCGCTTACTACCCTAACTCCCGGTGCGATATAAGTATTACTTCCGGCATTGGCATCATCCCTGTATTGGTTCACCGTTCCCGGAGCTATACCACCCCACCACATTTTCTGATTGGTTGTAGAATACATAGATCCTCCGATTCTGCCATCAAACAATAAAGACAGTGAGAAATTTTTATAATTAAAATTATTAGAGAACCCATATGTCCAGTCAGGATCAGAATATCCCATATTACTTTCGAATGGCGCTGTAGAATTCACCGGATATCCATTTCTCAGCACCAGCTGTCCGTCAGGTGAGGTCTCATAAGGCATCGTGGTAAGCTTATCCGCTCTTTCTCCAACTCTGATAAAGTTATTTCTACCGTTTGCCGGGTTAAAAAGTGTTGTATAATCCGCACCTCCGTAAGCCTCTTTCAGATATTTACGGTACTGGCTCAAATTAAGCTGAGCGCTCCATTTAAAATCTGATTTTTTGATAACGTCTGCGTTCAGGGTAAATTCTACTCCTCTTCTCTGATACACATTCCCATTCGTCAGATAATATTTATACCCCACTCCTTCTGACAAAGGAACGTACGTTAAGTTGTTATAATCTCTGGTTTGGAAATACGTCACATCCAAATTAATCCGGTTCTTCAATAAAGCAATATTAGTTCCTACTTCCCACGAATCTGTGGTTTCAGGTTTAATATTTGCATCGATCAGAATATCCTCAAAATAAAATGAAGGTACTCCATTCCAACTGGTGTTACTTCTTCTGAAAGCTGAAATATAACCATAGGTATCATTGGTCAGCTTACCACTGGAAACCCGGGCTAAGGATCCTCTCACCTTAGCAAAACTGACCCAATCCGGAAGGGTAAATAACTGATTCAGCAAAACCGACCCGGAAACCGATGGATAGAAATAGCCGTTATTTCCTTTAGGAAGTGTTGAAACTTTATCATGGCGTGCTGTCACGTTCAAGAAAAACGCTTTATAGAACTCCATATCCACATAGCCATAGACACTGTTAATTTGTTCGTATTCCTTTTTGTTTCTGTTACCATCTGTCGGTGCAAATAAAGGCCCCACACTATTGAAAAGGTTGTACCATCCCGGGACGATCAAGCCATCTGTACGAATCTCACTGTTCTTAAGTTCCCTGTAATAATTGGATACATAAGCCTCTCCGCTTAATGAAAAGTTATCAGAATACCGGTTTTGATATTTAAGCCCTAACTCCGAAGTGATATCAAAATAATTTCCATTTACCTGAGTATAATTTCCTAATGACTTGTTACCATATCCGATATAACTTTTAGGCTCCCTGAACTCACGGTTCAGACTGTAAATATTTGCACCTACACGGGCTTTGGCAGATAATTTAGGAACGATCTGGTACTCCAGGTTGACATTTCCCAGAACATTATCTTTATAATAAGGTCTCAGGTATTCATAAGCCTGAAAATACGGGTTATTGTAATAAGACACATTGTAATGCCTTTGCTGATATCCTTCTTTTCCGGCTACCCAGTAATTTCTCAGGTCTCGGATATCCACATCAGCCCCGGTCCATAAAACCAGGTTATACAGGTAATTGGTTGGTCCGTAGCCTACTTCCGGGAAGTTGGAAGTATATTCTTTATTGTAGGTTAATGTTGAATTGATCGTAAGGCCTTCAATAGGATGTACAGAACCTGCCAAGCTGATTGAGGTTGTTTTCAGATCCGTGTTCGGAACAATTCCTTTCTGGTAAATATTGGAAAGAGAAAGTCTGAAAGTTGCTTTCTCGCTGCCCCAATCCACACTGATATTATTAGACTGAATAATTCCGGTATCGAAGAAGTTTTTAATATTATTCTTTCCACGGGAGATCCATGGTAACGGAACCAGCTTTCCGGTTGCCGGATCAACCGGGCTGTTGTATTGGGGAGTTTCAAAATATCCGCTGGGCGTGGAAGGATCTCTCTGATCGAGTTTTGGGCCCCAGATCCATCCGCCTCCTTCACTTCCGGAGCCTTCACCATTGATATACGCATATTTTCCGTTATTACCCGCTCCGTAAACCGTCTGAACTTTAGGAATACGAATAAAAGAGGTCTGAAACATCGTAGAATTGTTAAAGGAAATACTCATTCTTCCCTTTTTCCCTTTTTTGGTGGTAATCATAATGGCTCCATCTTTTCCCACAGATCCATACAATGCAGAAGCCGTAGGACCTTTCAGTACGCTGATATTATCGATATCATCGGCATTAATTCTCCATAAATCAGCAGTCCTGTCCGGAACCCCATCGATTACAATAAGAGGCTTAGCCCCTCTCAGACTGATTCCCGGATCCTGAAAAAGATCTGTGCTGTTCTTGATATTCAATCCGGCTACACGTCCGGAAAGGGAGTTGATAAAATTAGGTTCTTTTACCTTTTCGAAAATTTCTCCCTTTACTTCCTGAACGGCATATCCTATCGTTTTTTTCTCTTTTTTGATTCCCAAGGCTGTAATAACAACCTCATCGATGTTTTTTTCATGGGTTTTCAAGCTGTCGGGGCCGCCTGTTTTCTGTACGTTTTGGCCATAGGCTTCCAGGCCGGTGATTAACCCCAGCCCAATTAAAAGGTGTAATTTCATAAGTAATTCCTTATTTAGTATGTTGCGAGATCCAAGTATTCAGAAAACCGTCTTTGGTTTTCAGGACGATCTTATAGAAATCGGAATGACCTGTTTTCAGACTGGAAGTAAACTTTCCGCTTCCCAGATTGGCTTTTCCCAATAATCGGTAGGAATCCTTCCCTCCGTCTTTGAAATGATTGGTATCTGTAATATATACTTCTGCCATTTCTTTAGACGGACCGGTTGTTTTCCAGGTAACTTCAAGTATTTTATCAGGTGATAACGAGGCTTGCAGATGATAAGCCGTTCTGTTCTTAAGTAAATCAACCCCATCTATTTCCTGTTGAACCGCTGCGGGTACTTTAAGATCCAGGAAATCGGTCATTGTAGGGAGTATATCTGTAACTGCTACACGGTTATTTTTTGCATAACTATTAATTGTTGGCTTATTGATCGCGATCCAGATATTACGCTCCCTGTCACTTTGTCCACCATGTCCTTTCCCATTACTTGCAGATCTTCCATGATCTGTAGTCACTACAAACAGCCAGTCTTCTCCATGTTTTGCTTCACGCTCTTTTACGGAATCATATATTTTCCCGATCAATCGATCTTCAAAAGAAATCGCTTTATATAAAATATCTCCATCCCCATGGCGATGTCCCATATCATCGGTAAACTCTAAATATACCCACGATACATCGGGTCCATTCTGTGCAATATAGCCCGCTGCTTTTTCTGCTACCAGGCTATCGATTTTACGGATGTAGCCGCTTTGCTTGTCGTGCGGGAACTTCAGGGTATCTTTTTCTAAGCCATCATAGGCAAAATCCATTTTTATGTTTCCCGTCGCTTTCAGATTTTCGCCGATCAGCTTGGTCCGGTTATCTTCCCATGTGGAAAAGACAGCAGCCTTCTTATCTGGAAACTGGTCCTTAAAAAGCCTGAAAATGGTAGGATAACTGTAATTAGGAGCCTTGATATCATTATCGAAAACATTATGTTTGTTCACCCATGTTCCAGTAAGCAGACTGTTATAGCCTACTGCAGAAATCGTTGGTGTCTCACTATATCCGTCTTTTTCACCACCTACATAAGCTTTCAGAAAAGCACCATCATTTTTAATCCTGTCCAGGTTTGGAGTTTCAGCTTTGCCCAGCATGTCTTCGGCAATACCATCTACAATGATAAACACCACTTTTTTCTGGGTCGAATTCTTTTGGCCAAATGTATAACAGCTCAAAAAAGAAAGAAGAATAAATACGTAATTTTTAGAAAAGTTCATCCGATGTTTTTTGTTCCGCAAAATTCAATAAAAAACGCAGAGTATCTTTTAATAAAACATTAACAAACAAGTCAAATATATTAATTTTAATTAAATTCATGCCTATTTATATCTTTATCCTACCGTTTTCCTTGTGAATCAATGATTCCTACAAAGGTATTTTTACAATAACACAAAACCCGGCAACATTTGTCGGGTTTGATTATTACAAGATGATTCAGTCTAATAAAGATAGACATGAAAATTAAACATATACTGTGTTCTATCGATGAGGGTGACATTCACATTATCCGGATGGGTAGGATCTGTATTCCTGAAGCCGAAGCTCCAGCCTCCCCCAGGATGAGTAATACACCAGGTTCTCAGATTATTGACATCTGCAGTACTCATCTGATTCCCGGCAAAACCACAATTGAAACGGGTTCCGTTGATTACACATTGAATTTGTATCGGTCCATTATCTGTAGTATTACAGATGAAATTTCCGATAGTACTGGTAACATATTTGTTGTAGGCGGCCATAATGCATTCTTCTACGGACCGCAAAGTTAAATGTGCCATGATTTAATTGGTTTTTAGGTTATTTTATTTTTATGGTGTTGATGGGTTTAAGCCCATTTAATGGTATAGAGTTCTGCAATATTTTTAGGCCGGGTTTCTTTTCCGTCTATACTATCATTAGTTTTAGACGTGCTGCTTGTATTAATAATAGTAGCGGCACCTTTATCTCCGATTAGAATCGGCTTATTAATAGAAAAGTCCAAACCATGATTGTGTTTCAGGAAAACATCTCCTTCAAAAGTACTCACATGATCTCCGGTAAGAGTTCCTGTGCCCGGTTTTGTCCGGTTATTGGCATCAGGATCCGCTTTAGCTCCGTTATTCCATGCCCGGCTAAAATAACCACGCATATCCAGCAACATAGAATTTCCTTTTTTCCCCGTTCCAAACCGTTGATTGATTACAGAATTTAGTCGGGTATAGTTATCATCCAATTCTATGGGCTCATTACATAGAGAGAGTTCTCCTTCGGGAGGAGCTTCAGTCGCTATATACTGCTTTCGTTCTCCTATTACTCCTTGTACCATACATGGTAAATTCTCCAGAGCCATGCTTCCTATATTGATATAACACCCTGAAATTCTGACCGTCATAAATGGTACGGCAGTTTCTATTGAGAATATTAGTCTGTCAGCTGCTACATCCATCGTCATTTGTAATCCGATTTCCATATTTCCTTTTGTCGACCGTGTTGTTGAAAAAGAATTGATCCCATCATACAAGCTTACTTTTATGTCGCCTGGTATATCTGTTGCCAATATGATCTTTGCTGTAATCATTTTCCCCGGGAGCATTTGTTTCCATCTTGGAAATTCATGAAGCGCCTGTGCAAATCTCATCCATTCACTTCCTCCACTTTTCTTAATGATACATTGCTTATTATCATTATCAAAGTTGATGCTGCCGTTAGATCCATTATCTTTATAGGTCCATCCATCCGGAATACCGTAAAGGATAGCATCTCCATTTTTGATCTGATTACTGAAATATCTGAAATCAAAATTATAAACAAGATTCCTTTGCTGGGCTACATATAAATAATCCTGTATTGTTTCTATATCTTCTTTAATGGCTTGGGTTTTCATGATCTAAAAATTTTATAAAATACAAGAGGCTGCTCACCAACCTCTTGTATTATCAATATGAATTTCGATTTAAAGATCTGCTTCAAGATAGAGAATTGACCCCTCAATCTGTTTAGCCTTCCCAGAATTGATGAATTTCCCAGAGTCAGAATCATACTGAACAGAAAATGTATTTATCCCGGCTCCATATTTTAATTGCGTCATCGGAGAAGTTACTGTGGTTACCACAGAATTACTTACCACGTCAGACTGAATCCAAATATATACCGTAGTATAAGGAGTCATATAAGCAGTACTTGCTTTAATCACCGCAGCAGCAGAAGTAGCGTTCCCCGCGATTTCCGTACCGTTTACCGTTGCATCCTGATACAGACCTACTGTCATGTAAGGTTTATCATATAAATTTTGTAAAGCAAAAGCATTAGCCTGTCCTCCGGATGCCGGTCCGGAAATAACTGCACTGGTTTCTAATGTATACAGCTTTGACATGGCTGCTCCGATCGGAACATTTGACAGCTGGCTTAGCTTAGCACCATTCACAACATCTGAAGTAGATGCGTAAATTCCATATTCTTCAGACCAGGCTAAAGTGTTTGCCTGCATAGGTCTGAATACCTGCCAAGCTACATTAGGTTTTGATCCTCCACTCTGTTTTGCAACGACAACGTTAGAACCTGTCATATACAATACTTGTAATTGTTCGTTAGTAAAAGCGACGTTTAAATTATAATCAGCCATTTTATTAGTTTTTGGTTTTCCTACTCTATTGATACAGGCTTTTCGGATTACGCCTTGTCCATATTCTTTTTGAAGCTTCAGTTAAATGAACAAGTCAAAGTAACAAAGAAAAAAAAGCCAATACTACAGTATAAATAACCAAATAGTGAATTACGTAAAAACACGGATTACAATTTAGACCATGTTTTCATCATGCAGCTCTTGATTGAACACTCAAAAGCTTTTTAAAAATTTAATAAAGAATTTCTTTTTTGTGTTTCTCGCAGATTGAGCTGATTTGGCAGATCTTATAATAATATTTGAACATAATGTAAGCGATATTATTCGTGCATTTGTGGCTAAAAAAATAAATTATAAAATTATAATAGCCACGAATGCACGAATCTTTTCTCTTTACGTGGTAGAATCTGCTAAATCTGCATGATCTGCGAGTAAAAAATAGTAAGCGTTTCAATGATGATGTAGATTTTTACAGAAAATGAAGTCAATGACAAAAACATAATGAGACTATTTAAGCTCTCTTTACCTCAAGTGATGTAGGGGAAGTTATTGAATCTACTTTTTATTATAATTCAATAGCAGGAAGTTCCCGATACAAAATCACTCTTCGTTTCACTACGAATGATTTCACTCGAACTGACGAATGATATTATCTTTATCATTGTCGTTTCGAGTAGGTTTTGTAAAAACCGTATCGAGAAATTTATTATTCAAAAGTCCTCATTATTCTTTTTTTGTCTCAATGCATAAAGTATTCTGCCTGATCAGCTTAAATAAAAACACCTGCTGACAAGCTATTGTCAACACTCTCCCCTACTTTTGTTTATAATTATTATATACCTCTAAATTTTAAAATTGTATGAAACTAATTTCATTAAGAATTATCACCAAAGACATTCAAAAATCAGTCTCATTTTACGAAAGCGTTATGAGATTAACAGCGCAATGGTATACAGAAGATTTTGCAGAACTTTCTACCGGCTCTATAACATTGGCCATCGGAAGTACCCGAACCATGAAACTTTTTAGTGAAACCCTGACAGAGTTAGGCGGCAGTAAAACAAATATTATAGAATTTCTTGTGACCAACGTCGATGAGGAGTACGAAAGGATTAAAAGCCTGACAAACGATATTGTTCAGGCACCCACCACCATGCCCTGGGGCAACCGCTCTCTCCTGTTTTGTGATCCGGACGGGAATCTCATTAACTTTTTCACGCCTGTAACTCCGGAAGCAATAAAGAAATTTAGTTAAGAATCTTCTTGAAAGAAAGGATAGCTTCCTCTTATTAATAAAAAATACTGCTTCGAATGAAGCAGTATTTTTTATTATAACCTCTTTTCCTAAAACAGGAACAGATTTTATGTTTCTTGTCCATCTGCTGTCTGCAACAAATCCTTCCTATACCTTATACCCCACTCACCCATGGTATCAATTATCGTATGCAGGCTTTCTCCAAAACAGGTCAATTCATAATCTACGGAAACCGGCATGGTGTTGTTCTGGGTTCTTTTGATCAGGTTATTCATCTCGAGATCCTTCAATTCTTTCGAAAGTGTTTTTGAAGCAATCCCCTCTACCTGTCTTTTTAAATCCATAAAACGCATTTTCCCAATATAGTACAAATGGCTTATAATTAAGGTTTTCCATTTTCCATCTAACAAATACATTGTATCCCTTACCCCACGGATGTGGTTTTTGCATTCTAAAGCGACTTCAATTTTATCTTTTTTCATACCCTGAAATTAGAATTCAAAATTACAAAATCTATCTGATAAAAAGCCACCTGGTTACTTTTTAGTAACTGGTTACCAACGGGTAACAGGTATATAATCGAAACCAAAACGCCCTAACTTTGTCCCATCAAAAGAGAGTTAATCTCAAGCAATTTTAAACTAAAAACATTTCAACATTATGTCACTACAAGAAGCATTACATTGGAGATTTGCTACCAAAAGCTACAACGGAAAAACAATAGAAAATGAAAAGATCAGCCAGATTCTGGAAGCTATTCGTCTGGCACCCTCCAGTTCCGGATTACAACCTTTTAAAGTATTTGTGATCACGAATAAGGAATTAAAAGAAAAACTACAGCCTATTGCATGCGACCAGAAGCAGATTGTTCAGGCCTCTCACCTATTGGTTTTTGCTGCCTGAGACGAGTATACGCCGGAAAGAATTAATTCATTTTTCGAATTCAGTAACAAGGAACGAAACCTGCCGTCCAGCGCTACCGACGATTACCGTTTAAATCTTCTGGACAGGCTGGATAAAAAAGATAAGGATCAGCATTTTATGAATACCTCACAGCAAACGTATATCGCATTGGGATTCGGAATGTTAGCTGCCGCTCATCTGAAAGTTGATGCCACTCCTTTGGAAGGGTTTGATAATATAGCTTTTGATGAATTCCTCAGCCTTCCTGCACAGGGTTTAAAAAGTACGGTTCTTTTGGCTTTAGGGTATAGAGATGAAGAGAACGACTGGCTGCTCAATCTTAAAAAAGTAAGAAGGTCTAATGATGAATTGTTTATTGAGCTTAGCTAGCGGTGAGACAGTTTTTGGATATTTGGTTAAACTCAAAGGCGCAAGGAGATTAAAATAAGAGGCTGTTTTTAAGGCGCTATAAAATCTAAGATTTTCGGTGAGGAGAATAATGTTTGTAAAATAATTAGAATCTTATTAAGTTTAATTAGAATTTTAGATCGTAAGACGGAAACCCTATTCAATTGATATTAATAGGGTTTCCGTTTATATTGCTCTCATATAAATTGCAGAGCTATTCTTTTGCAGATTCATTTTGTCTTTTGAAAAAATTCACAGCTTTAGTATCTGTTCCATTCAACTTATTTTCCGCAATCAGGCTACATGATCCCTCAATCCGGCTACGTGTAACTCTTGTTATAAGATGACCTTTGCTTAGTAAACTTTAAATAAGAAAAAAGATGAAATCAAGAAAATTAAGAGATATGGTAGTATCCGAAATAGGATATGGTAGTATGGGACTTAGCCAAGGGTATGGATCTGTACCAGATCGAAAAGAGTCTATTGAATTAATTCGCAGCATCTATGATCTTGGCTGTAACTTTTTTGATACTGCCGAAGCCTACGCAATGGGAGACAATGAAAGCTTGCTGGGCGAAGCTCTAACCGGCATCCGAAATAAAGTCACCATTGCGTCCAAGTTCTGGATTCAAGAAAGTACGGAAGATTATTCAATCGAAAAATTAATGGGTACCATTAAAAATAAAATAGAAAACTCATTAAAAAGGCTGAAAACAGACCATATCGAATTATACTATCAGCATCGTGTGAATAAAGATATTCCCGTTGAAGATATTGCGTATTGCATGGGTGAGCTGATTAAAGAAGGAAAAATACTAGGTTGGGGACAATCACAGGCAACAGAACAGGAAATCAGAAGAGCTCATGCGATTACACCAATCACTGCAATCCAAAGTGAATATTCTATCATGGCCCGGCAGTTCGAAAAAGACGTCATTCCAACTTGCGGGGAACTTGGAATTGGATTTGTGGCTTTTTCTCCTTTAGCTAATGGTTTCCTATCCGGCCAGATAAGTGCTGAAATACAGTTTAAAGGAATAGATGCCAGAAGGGTTATCACCCGTTTCGAGAATAATAATATTATTGCCAACCAGCCTTTACTGGAAGTACTGCATCGGTTTGCCAGATTAAAAGAAGCAACTCCCGCACAAATCTCTCTGGCCTGGATGCTGCATAAAAACAATTTTATAGTCCCTATTCCCGGTTCAAGAAACCTGAAAAGGGTTCAGGAGAATATGGGCTCAGCGGAACTTGTACTCAATGAGAATGAATTTAACCAAATAGAAACAGCATTGTCTTCCATTCAAATTCATGGTAATAGAGCGGATGAAGATCTTGCCAAACTCCGGACATTAAAAGATTAATTTTATGGCACAAGAATGGGCAGACCAAAGAGATTTATCCCTAAATTGTAAGTAAATTCACTGAATCAAAAAACAACATCAATACATTCATTCGAAATGGATAAAAATTTTCCGCAAAAATTTAATTCTTTATCTGAATTACATAAGGTGTTTGGGCTGCAAAAGCCCTTACATCCTTTGGTAAGTTTTATCAATATCAAAGACATCACATTGAGTCAAGATGAACTGGCTCCAACCATAATTCTCAATTTCTATAAAATTGCATTTAAAACAGATTTGTGTAGCCAGGCAAGATATGGACAGAATTATTATGATTTTGGAGAAGGTGGATTGGTATTCACGGCTCCTAATCAAATCTTTGAAAGCCCTAATAATAAAGCTAATTCCGGTTATATTCTTTTTTTCCATCCTGATTTTATTTTGGCTAATCCTTTGGCTAAAAAAATTAAAAAATATGGTTTCTTTTCGTATGCTGCCAATGAAGCTTTACATCTTTCCGAAAAAGAAAAGGAAACCATATTATCGGTTTTTACCATCATAGAGGAAGAATTGAATAACAGAATAGATGACTTTAGTCAGGATGTGATGATTGCACAAATAGAACTCTTATTGAGCTATAGCAACCGCTTTTACAAGCGACAATTTATTACCCGAAAAGCAGTCAATCATAATTTGCTGGAAAAATTTGAAGAGATACTAGACCATTATTTCAACACATCAACTTTATTGGAACAAGGAATTCCCACCGTGCATTTCCTTGCCGAAAAACTAAATCTTTCTCCCAGTTATCTGAGTGATTTAATGCGCTCTCTTACAGGGCAAAGCACGCAACAACACATTCATCATAAACTCAACGATCTCGCAAAGGAAAAGCTTTCGACAACCCAATTATCTATCAGCGAAATTGCATATGAACTAGGCTTTGAACACCCGCAATCTTTTAGTAAATTCTTCAAGAAAATGACAAAGAAGACTCCGCTTGAATTCAGGGAGTCATTTAATCAATACTTTTCTTGAAAACACCAGAATCTATTTTCCGGCTACAATAAAATGCGTTCCGGCTACATGAACCCTATACTTTCTGCTCAACTTTGTCATATAAAAAAATAAGCATACAATGAAAGTATTTGTAACAGGAGCCACAGGCTTTGTAGGCTCAGCAGTAGTAAAAGAATTACAATCCGCCGGACATGAAGTAATCGGATTAGCCCGGTCGGAAGAATCAGCAAAAAAATTAGAGGAATCAGGTGCAGAAGTATATTACGGAGACCTCAGCCAACCGGAGACATTAATAGACGCTGTAAAAAAAGCTGATGCGGTAATTCACCTTGGCTTTATTCACGACTTCAACAGGTTTAAGGAAATGTGTATCCTGGATGGACAGGTTATCGAAACCATTGGTTCAGCTCTGGAAGGAACTGAAAAACCGTTCGTTATCACTTCAGGAACCGGAATTATTAAAAAACAGGGAATAATTACCGAAGATGACCGTCCAGAAGGAGATGCCAATCCACGGACTCTAACGGAATTCGCTGCTGACAAGGTAGCTTCTAAAGGAGTTAAAGTGGCTGTAGTACGTCTTCCTATAGTTCATGACCTGGGAGACAAAATAGGCTTCCTTTCGTTACTGATTGGTATTGCAAAGACCAAAAGCTTTTCAGCTTTTATTGAAAATGGAACCAACACCTGGTCCGCTGTACATCGTCAGGATGCTGCAAAGTTGTTCCGTTTAGTAGCAGAAAAGCAGTTTGAAAGCGGAGTTCGTTATCACGCTGTCGCTGAAAAGGGAATAGAATTTAAAAAGATTGCCGAAACAATAGGTTCCCAACTCAATCTGCCTGTACAATCAGTAGCTGCCGACGATGCTGCGGAACATTTCACCTGGTTTACCCATTTTGCTCAAATGAATATGCTGGCTTCCAGCACTGCTACACAGCAGGAATTAGGATGGTCTCCTACTCAAATTGATTTGATCTCAGATTTACAAAGCGAAGCCTATTTCCCTGCTGAATAAATCGTAAATTTACTTTGTATCACTTCAGAAAAGAACAGGCAGAAATGGATCTGCCTATTCTTCTCTTTTATCCAAAAAATTATGGCCTCAAAAGAACTCATCAGAATTAAAACGATCTCCGAGTACCATGCTCTGCGTGGCCTGCCCAAGCCTAAGCATCCGCTGATCAGTGTTATTGATTTTGCTGACATGCAAAAACAATCTCAAAAAGGAAGTGAAACCCTGATATTCGATTTTTATTCGCTTTCTGTGAAAAGAAATATGAGCCATAAATACAAATATGGCCAAAAGGATTATGACTTTGATGAGGGTATTCTTTTTTTCATAGCCCCTAATCAGGTTCTGCGTATTGAAACCGAAGAAAACACACAGCCTCCGACAGGCTGGATGCTTATTATTCATCCTGATTTTCTATGGAATAAAACCTTGGCCAAAACCATCACCCAATATGAGTTTTTTGACTATTCCCTGCATGAAGCCTTATTCCTTTCAGGAGATGAAGAACAAATCCTTCAGCAGTTAATTGAAAACATTCGTCAGGAATACAATACCAATACGGATAAATTCAGCAGTGATATTATGGTTTCTTTATTGGAAGCTCTTTTCAACTATTCCAACCGTTTTTATCAACGTCAATTCATCACCCGGGACAAAGCCCACCACGAAATCCTCGAACGTCTTGAAATAGTTTTGAACAAGTATTTTAACAGTGAAATGATGATTAGCAATGGAATTCCTACAGTTCAGTACATTTCAGATCAGCTCAACATTTCTCCGGGATATCTCAGAACACTTCTCCACAACCTTACCGGACAGAACACCCAACAATTTATTCACCAGAAATTAACCGAAAAAGCTAAAGAAAAATTAAGTACAACCAGCCATAGCGTTAGTGAAATAGCTTATGAACTAGGGTTTGAACATCCACAGTCTTTCAGCAAATTTTTTAAAAAAATGACCAATACGACTCCGCTTGCGTTTAGGGAAATGTTTAACTAAAAGCTTTAAAACCTAAAGCTAATTCTTAAATGGTAAAGTTCTAGGCATTATGCTTTATTTAAACACAAAGTTTTTAGAGACGAATGCATCATTTTAGTAAGCAAAGGCGGATACATCTGTCTCGCAAAGCACAACGCTTCATCTAATCAACTTGTTAATTCAACCTTTGCTCTCTTTAAATAATACATATAAGTCTTTGCGTTATAATTTAATTCCTATTAACAAGCTTTTTAAAAAATGACCAATACGACTCCCTTTGCGTTTAGGGAAACTTTCAATTGACTTTTATTTTCTTAAGATATATCGGTAATGATCTTTTCAGTTTGAAAATTATATCGCAAATGAAATTATATTGTATATTGAAAAAAAAATCATGATCAGACCTCTTAACTGTAGTCTACTCCTTTTTATTGCTGTTTTTCTGCTGGGGACACAGACGTTTGCTCAGAAAAATAAAGCAACACTAATCAATGAATATTTAGATAAAACCCACCAGTCTGGCCTTTTCAATGGAAACATATTAATCGCTGATCACGGAAAAATAATTGTAAAAAAAGCAATCGGTTATGCAGATGCATCCAAAAAAAATCCACTGACAACACAGTATCGTTTTCATATAGGATCAATAGCAAAAGAATTTGATGCAGTCGGAATTATGATGCTTCATGAGCAAGGCAAATTAAACATCAACGATAAAGTATCTAAGTTTTTTCCGAACCTACATTCATGGGCCAGTGAGATCAGTATTAAAAATTTACTTCAATATACTAGCGGATTACCAGATATCAACTGGAAAACGGTGCATAGTGATGCAGATCATTGGAAAGATTTAGAATCTCTTCAAAAACTTGATTTTGAACCTGGAACGAGTTACGCTTACAATAATAACAACACTTTTTTACGCCGAAGAATCATTGAAAAAGTAACAAAAATACCTTTTAATGAATTTGTTTTACAAAACATTCTTAAAAAAGCAGGTATTACTAACGGATTGGTCGATCCAACTGATAATGATCCATTGATGGCAAGATCATTTGATAATAATTTTAAACAAGACGGATTAGAAGTTCCAATATCCGGCTGGACCTGCTTAAACCTGGATGATTTTTATAAATGGGCGCAATGTATAGATAACTTTTGTATCATCAATCCGACTTCAACGTATGAAATAATTATTCCTTTTAGTCCTGATAAGCAAGCCGGTCTGGGTAATGGAAGTATGGAAGCTGACAAAGTAATCAGTCATGTCCACGATGGCAGCGCCATACATTATCAGGCTCTCGTACAAACTGAAACCAAAAAAGGCAGAACAATCATCATTTTATCTAATCAGAAACAAGGAAATGTTTATGAAATCGCCGAAGCTACAGAAGCTATATTGGATGGCCACAAAAATGAGAACAATTAATTAAGTATTAAAAATAGACTACCTACTTAGCCTCACTAAAGCTTCCATTGCTTTTTTAGCATCTTCTTTCCCCACAAAAATATGATCATGAAAGTAAGCAGCCACCACATTACAGCTAATACCTTCCTGTTTCAGTGCATTGGCAAAAGCAGCAGTAAGCCCCACAGCTTCCAGAGAAGAATGGATATTTAAAGTAATCCATGAAGAAATATAACTGTATTCCAGATTCCATTCATCAGCAACCTTTTTTTCTACAACTATCGTAACAGCTTCCTTTTCACGAAAGAAAAACAAAAGTTTATCCAAATCCGGAACGTGATCTAACTTCTCAATGGTACAGAAGACGTATTCTCCAGCGTTCCATACAGGCTCCATGTTTTGCAGCAATATTGATAAATCTTTTTCTCCCGACATATTTTTTTATACAAAACTAGATTTTATGAAGCAGAATTCATAGTCATTGATATATTTTACAGTGTTTTTAAAACTTTAGCCGCACCCTCGTGTTTAGGATTAAGTTCCAGTACTTTTTGGTAATTCTGCTTCGCTTTATCTTTTTGTCCGGCTTTCAGATAATCTTCTCCCAGGCTGTCATATACATTATCGCTCTTAGGATACAATAGGGTATTCACACGGAAAACATCAATAGCTTTGGTAATATCTTTTTGCCGAAGCAAAGCATAGCCTGTTCCATTGATCGAACCTTCAGAAAGCTGTTCATTATCAGGATCTGCCATCCTGGCTTTTTGATATGCCACTAACCCCTGATCGAATTGTCCTTCCAGAATCAGTTCAAGAGGTGTTTTTTCATCTTTATCCATCTGCTCTCCTTTCAATCGAATCGTTTTATCGGACAAAACCTGTACAAATTCCTTCTTTCCTGTTTTAGTATTTGTTTTGAACATTACTTTATAGTCCCAGTTTCTCAGAGCATACGTGTTCTCTCCTACTTTAATAAGTTCTGCTGGTTCCTCTACATTATTAATCGCCATCAGCTTTCCTTTCTCTGTATAGATTTTATAAAAACCATATTTATCAAACTTATAACGTCCTGTATAACTGTTTAAGTCTTTTTGGGCCAAGGGTAAAATTTTATCGACAGGATTCATAAAGTTAGGCCATTGGTACACAGTCGCAACTGAACGAACCACTTCATTGATAAACTCAGGTTTATTGGTATTGGTTAAAACTACAATACCATCACCACTGGTTTTACTTCCCGAAAAATCGCTGCTGAAACCTTCATTCCAACCACCGTGATGAAAGTATACCTGTCCGTTTTTATTGGCAACAAAAATTCCTAACCCTATAAAAGGCTCAATAAACGGGCTCGTAAATTCTTCCGCCATCTTTTGAGAGATGATCGTATGACTTTTACCGCTTAATGTATTTTGAATATCAATCACAAACTTCGCATAATCTTCAGCAGTCGTCCACAAACCGGCCGGTGCCTGTTCAGGGTATGTATGATATCTTCCCGGAACTTTCGTCCCATTCTCGGCATAGGCTGTAGCAGCTAAAGAAGCCTTCGCTTCCGATAATGGCTGAACAAACGTGCTGTTTTTCATACCTAATGGGGTGAGAACTTTTTCATTCATAATAGTTGCAAAGTCCTTCCCTTCAATATCGATCAGCATCTGTTGCATCACACAATATCCGCCTCCTGAATACCGAAACGATTTTCCCGGTACTTTATCTACAAAAATAGCCGGAGTATTAGCCGGGCTTTGCCCATTTAAAAGCTGAATCAATGTCGGCAAAGGTTGACCTGGTTCATATCCTGGAAATCCTCCTACCGTAAGACCGGCAGTATGGCTGACTATATTTTTGAGCGTAACCTTTTTCTCTTTTGTAAATTCATTTTCTGGAATTTTCCATAATTTCAAATAGGAATTTATATCAGCATCCGGATCTATTTTCCCAAGCTCTACTTCTTTTAATGCTGCGTAAGCACTTACAGGTTTACTCATAGAGGCTACCTGAAATAACGTTTGGGGAGTTGCCGGAATTTTAGTTTCTACATCTGTCAGACCGTAAGCCTTACTCCAAATTACCTTAGAATTTTTGATCACAGCAATACTTACTGCGGGAACATTATAATACTTCATCCGGGACTCTAAAGTCCAGGTTGGTTCACCCTGAAATCTCACAGGAGGTACCAATCCGGATTCTACCTTTTCAATTTCTTTTTTTAGCTGAGCATCTGTCTGGGCAAATGCTGGATTACCCATTATTCCAAATAATAGGACTATATAAAGAGAGGTTTTGGTTTTCATAGTTTTTACATTTGAATACTTAAAAGTAGATAACTTTTACGAATATCAGAGAGCATTATTTTTTTATTTTGTTTAAGAATATTTGCTCGGCTTTGTTATTCAAGCAATGACCTGATCGTCCCGCAAATCTTATCCAGTTCCTCTCTTTCCGGCAGGCTTTTATAATTTTCATTAAATCTCAGCCCAAAGCCATCGTTACGGAATCTTGGAAAAATATGCAAGTGGGTATGGAAAACTTCCTGACCCGCCGCCTCTCCATCTGCAAGAAAATAATTAATCCCCTCAGATCTGATATCTGATTTCCTGATAGCCAGATTAATTTTAGCAGCAACATTGAACATTCTGGAAGTTAAGTCTTCATCCAATTCCGCGATAAACTCTCGGTGTACCTTGGGTACGACCAGAATATGCCCCGGATTGACCGGCTGAATGTCCATAAAAGCGATGACCTGATCATCCTCATGGATAATGCTTGCAGGCAATTCCCTATTAATTATTTTACAAAAAATGCAGTCGATCATAAGTATGGAAAGTTTTTATAAAAGTAACAAAATGTATGATTTGTAAAGATACTTTTATTTAGAACTGCTGTATTTCCGGATAATTACATCAGAAGCACGCTCACTTATCATATACACCGCACTCACGATAAAAAATCCAGGTATCTTTGGAAAAACACTGGCATCAACTACCCTTAACCCTTCTATTCCTCTAACGCAAAAGTCACCATCCAGGACAGCCATAGAGTCATGATCTTCTCCTATTTTACAAGTACAGGATGCGTGATGCCCCCATGCTTCTTTGTGCACAAATTCTGATAAAGCAACTCTACCTTGTATCTCATTGCCAGGAATCAATTCTTTCTTAATGATCCTATCCAAACGATCAGCAATTTCCCGTGCGATCTCTACACCTTCCACAACTCCCTGCATATCTTTTCCCTCTGTATCATTACCTTCCTCAAAGTATCTAAAATTAATTTGGGGGCGCTCACGTGGATCTGCCGAACGTAGATGTACAGACCCTGATTTATTTTTGGTGTGAGCTTTGAGAACGACAAAAGTAAGCCGGTCATGAAGATCTGCAGACTCAGCCGAATAGCCTGGATAGTACCCTTTGAAACTTATAGGTAATGCTAAAATAAAAACGTCCGGATCACCTTCAGCTATACTCGATTTTGTAATAAATGCCGCAAGTGACCCATTGGTAGAGTAAGGTCCTCCTTTGGTGCTATTCCATTCCTGGAATAAAGGATCTCCCGGTTCTCCATCCTTCGGCACATCCAATGTTGTATCTTTGAATAGAGAATAGTCTTCTTTTAACTGGTAGACCAATCCTACTTCATAGCGATCCTGTAAGTTCTCACCTACACCAGGTATGTCGAGTAAAACTTCTATACCATGGGATTCAAGTTCCTTACGCGGACCAATTCCAGATAATTTAAGGATTTGTGGAGTATTGAAAGCTCCTGCTGCAATAATAACTTCTTTACGAGCAAATGCCTTGAACGATTCTGGATCCTGCAATGCTTCCGAAGCTTTTGGGTCGGCATGATAGAGGTGTTGGCCTGAAAGATATTCAACACCACATGCCCGCTTACCTTCAAAAATTATTTTTTTGACAAGAGATCCGTAGCGTATAGTTAAACGTTCAGGATGTTTGTGAAGAGCTGATAAGATGCGTTCTCTGGCCCCATTTCTAGTACCATCTCCTACCGCTACAGGAACAAATGACATTCCTTCACCACCTTCACTAATAAAACGCCAGTCATTAGGATCATTGGGAAGAAGAATATCGTCTGGTGTATGGTATTTTTCACGGCTTACTTCTTCCATTGCATTGATAATATCCAAAAATCGAGGTTCACGTCCGGCAAGTTCCGGATTCGCCCGTGAAACCTTCAACCACCCATCAAAACCATGCCTTGACCCATCAGTAGGCACAGCTGGTTTTTGACGATCTGCATCAGGTCCCTGCCAGTTTTCAATGCGAATATACCATTTACGCATAGCTTCAGCATTCCAGTCTTCATCCCCGGTAAGTTTAGCAAGATAATCCCAGTCACTGTTATGCGGATAAACATTGACCATAGCATTGGTGGCAGTGCTTCCTCCCAGAGTTGCCCCCCGTGGATATAGCACTCCACCTTTATTTTTTATAAATTTACTGTCCTTTTCCTGTACTGCATCAGACGAATAATGGCGTACAAAAAAATCCCAACGCATTTCTTCATCTTCACTGGCTCTTCCCTGCATAATGGGAATATCATAATATGCACAGCTATGATCTGTTCCGGCTTCGAGGATCAGCACATGAAAGCCTGCTTCAACCAGATTTGCGGCTAACGGTCCTCCACCGGCTCCAGAACCGACAATAATAAAATCATATGTTTGTTGATCACTTTTATTATTTTCTTCCATTTCTAAACTTGATTTAGTTAGACAACCACATACTCCACAGGTATCATATAATTATTTAATCTTGCTTTGCCAGTCTGATGGTACCTTTCCTTCTGGTCCTGGCACAGGCTGCGAAAGCGGATGGCTCTGCGGATCTGCTAACTGAGGTCCCTCAAAAGAATCTTTAGTATCGTAATTATAAAACCAATTCTCGCCCGGTTCATAACTGGTAATAATGGGATGTCCGGTGAGATGGTAATGTTTGCTGGCATGTTGATTGGGTGAGCTGTCACAACATCCAACATGACCACATTCTGCACAACGGCGCAGATGTACCCACCATGTCCCGTTTTCTAAACATTCGACACAACCGGTTCCACTGGGTTCTACCTCCGGATTAATATTCTTTTTTTCAAAATCCATGATATCTAAATTTAAATTATGTGATTGCTTAAAACCCAAATCAAATCTATTATTCTATTCAACAAAAGCATGAGTTGGAGCTTCATGAACTTCTTCATTTTTATTTATCCCAGCCTGCCTTTTTTTTCCATTTTTCCATCTCAGCTTTCCTTCTATCAAAATCTTTAGGAGGAGTATGCTTTTCTTTTTTTGCACGATCTTGAATCAAAGACGTTTGCTCTTCCAGAGTATTCATTCCAATAGATTGTCTTCTTTTGTTAACTTTGACTACATCGTCGAAAGGATTCGGTACGAGTTCTCCATTCTCATTCCAGTCAAACTGAGTCCCATACAATTGGGATCTTCCTTCCAATACTGCAATCCGGTCAGTCAGGTATGCTAAATTTACAACATCTGCCTTTTGTTCGTCGACAGCATTTTTTAATAACTCTGCACATTTTTTCATAAAGGAGGGCTGTCCGATAGAATGCTGAATAATTAACCACGCTGCTTCACTGGCTTCTTTGCCAACTTTATCTATGGTGGGATATCCAATAGTTTCTATGATGCTATTTAAAGACTTTGCATTCTCATTATGCAGCTTTTCCATTTCTTCATCATATCCTTCCCCGATTTCCCCTTCTTTAACAAGCCGATCCCGAAGCTCCAGGTCTGCATTTTTCAGATCAAATATTTTTTGAGCAATACGTTGATAGTTCATAAATACATACATTAATCAGAAGAAACATTCTAAAATTACAAAAAAATTTCATCAGTATAGTACTAAGCGCTTACACCATTTCTACAGGTTAGCATGATAATTAACACAACTTTAACTTCTGTTTTGAAGTTTTGAAAGCCATATATCAATATATAATACAGTATTTTTGCAATCTAACAAAAGAATGCAAAAGATGGGGTTACTTGATATGTTTACACAAGAGATCGCAATGGATCTTGGAACTGCTAATACTTTAATCATACATAATAATAAAATCGTCATAGACCAGCCCTCCATTGTTGCTATGGACCGTACCACAGGTAAGCCTATAGCTGTTGGAGAACAGGCCAAGCTCATGCAGGGGAAAACCCATGAAAATATTAAAACAGTACGCCCGTTAAAAGATGGGGTTATTGCAGATTTTCATGCTTCTGAGCATATGATCAAGGAATTCATTAAACAGATACCGGGAATCAGAGGCAGGTTTATCCAGCCTGCACTTAGAATTGTCATATGCATCCCTTCGGGAATTACTGAAGTGGAGAAAAGAGCGGTTAAAGATTCCGCATTAAAAGTCAATGCTAAAGAGGTAAAACTAATCTATGAGCCAATGGCAGCTGCCATCGGAGCAGGTATTGATGTTCAGAATCCTGAAGGAAATATGATTATTGATATAGGCGGTGGAACTACGGAAATAGCAGTTATTGCGCTAGGAGGTATCGTAGTAGATAAATCTCTGAAAATAGCAGGCGATGTATTTACAAATGATATCGCATATTTTCTAAGATCATACTACAATTTATATGTTGGGGAAAGAACTGCTGAAAGAATAAAAATTGAGATAGGCTCAGCATTGGAAGAGCTGGATTATCCTTTAGAAGATATTCCTGTACAGGGAAGAGATATGATTACCGGTAAGCCAAAAGAAATTATGGTGAACTATAAGGAGGTTTTCAAAGCTCTGGATAAGTCTATTATGAGGATTGAAGATGCTGTGATGGAAACTCTTTCCATGACTCCTCCTGAACTTGCAGCAGATATCTACAAAACAGGTATTTATCTTGCCGGTGGTGGCGCTTTACTTAATGGGCTGGCTGACAGAATACACAGAAAAACAGGATTACCGGTATGCGTGGCGGAAGATCCTTTAAGAGCTGTTGTTCGTGGAACCGGTATTGCCCTTAAAAATATCAATAAGTTTAGATTCCTGATGAATAGCTAATTTTTATTTGAATAATTACAGTATACTCATATTCAAATAGCAAGTTTTAGCAGATCATATCGGCTAACTTATCATACTTTAATCAGTTCGGTGAAAATTCAGCGAACTGATATTACTTTTGTCTACAAATAAGCTCCAATTATTTTCATCCAATCAATACATAAGAAGAATTTTAAAATTATGTGGAATTAATCACCATCGATAATCCCCCACAAAAAATAATTTATCCATATTTAGAAAAATTTATTTACTTCAAATAATATAAAATCTCCTTAGCTTCTAATAATCAAACATTTAAACTTCAACATTCCCTGTGATAACCTTTCCTTTACGTTTGTAAGTGGCTACAATAACCCCTTTGGATGTCACCTGACTTTCTGTCAGTGAGAAAGCTGCAGAAAGTCCATGATTTTCAAACAGTTTTCTCCCATTACCAAGGATCAGCGGATAAATTTTAAGCCTGAGTTCATCTACCAGATCATGATCCAATAGCAAATGGACAAGCTCACTACTCCCCCAAACCTGGATAGTAGCTCCTTCCGAATTTTTAAGCATTTTAATAGCCTCCAGATCTTTGATAAAGTTGGTATTTTTCCAGTCTGATTGTTCTCTGGTTTGGGACAGAACGTATTTGGCACCGTCATTAATAGCTGGCCAAAATTCAGAATGCTGAGGCCAATAGGATTCAAAAATTTCAAATGTCTTTCTGCCTAAAAGATAATCTGCAGGTTTCATCTCTTCTTTCATGGCCTCTCCAAAAATCTCATCCCCATAAGATACGGTCCAGCCTCCGTATTTAAAATCTCCGGATGTATCTTCTTCAGTCCCGCCGGGAGCCTGCATAACACCATCTAATGTTAGCATTGACAAAACAGTTATAGTTCTCATTTTATTTAATTTTTTTAATGGAAATAAAGTGATGTTACTTTAAAAAATTATTCAGGTAAGATAAGATCGTTGCCGTTTGCATGATCAGGCTTACATGTCCCTGTCCGGGAACAATAGCCAGCTGAGACTTAGGCATTGGCCCCAGATCAGCGGAAACGCCACCACCCAATAGTTTGTACGTTTTCATCAGCTCTATTTTATCCAACCCGTCATTATCTCCTGCTATGATCAGTACAGGAGCAGTAATTTTTGAAATGTTGGAATCTCCCAGATCAACCGGTTCCGCTGCAGATGCCATCATCTGTTCCAAAAATGGGGTCCATTTTGTCTTATCGGGAGCAACAGCGTCATAAGCAGCATGCATAGGACTCTTGTCAAAAAGATCAGGCTTCATGTTCTTAAAAGCACCATTGACTTGCGGAAGCCAACCGCTACTTTTATATGTAGATGAAATGATGACCAAATTCTTTAACCTTTTCGGGCTCTGAATAGCAAACTGATAAGCCACAGTACCTCCAAAGCTATACCCCGCAACATCAGCACTCTCAACTTTAAGATAATCCATTACCTTCTCCACATCTTTTGCCAATGTAACGTGTGATAATTTTCTCTCAGAAAATGGTGTATGACCGTGTCCCTGTAATTCAATAGCAATTACTTTCCTGGTTTTTGACAGCTCAGGAATTAATTGCCCCCAGTTCATATCGATGGTCATAAAAGCACCATGCAATAAAACAATTGGCCTGCCTTCTCCGTATACTTCGTAATAAACTTTAGTATTACCAACAGGTACATAACCACTATTAGAAGGTTTAATCTGCTGTCCGTATAACTGTGATGTTATCAACATCATGATGATAACCATTCCCCATGCCTGACAAAGCTTATAGAATTTGAATGTATTTTTCATAATAATATTTGGATTTAGTTTTAATTTCTTTTGACCAAAATTATCAAGCCATTATCAAAATTAGCTTGCCATAAGGCAAGATTTTTATGGAATGAAATCAGTCTTTTCAATATTATACTTAAAGCCTCTTCTACATGCATTATGTTTTACTTAATATTATAAGTCCAGAAGTAAAAATCATATAATTAAATATATTAAATATATCAAATATAAATATTTTAAGAAAAACATACTTTAATTAATGAAATTTTTATTAATTTCGAACATAACTAAACCTATTATTATGAAAAATTTAAAAAAAATCAACAGACAAGAAATGAAAACAATTAAAGGCGCAATCAACTGTATGGGAGGTCAGCTGTGCCTAATCAACGGAAAATGGGAATGCAGACCATATGATGGATGCGGTGGCGGAAACCAACCTTAAACCTTAAGTCTAATCTTATTTATTATGAAAAATTTTAAGAAAGTTTCAAGAGATCATTTGAAAAATATTAACGGTGGGGCCGCAGGCTGCTCTGAAACATGCTGTCCACCTCCCGGAACCAAAAGATGTCCCTGGGTTATTTGTGTGGCACCATGTGAAATATTAAGTTAAAAGCTAAAAGTTATCCGAAACTGATAACTGATGTTATATTTTATAAAACAAAAAAGCTGTAATTGAATAATTACAGCTTTTTCTTGTACTTGCGGAGAGTGAGGGATTCGAACCCCCGGACCTGTTACAGTCAACAGTTTTCAAGACTGCCGCAATCGACCACTCTGCCAACTCTCCCTAAACTCTGGCAGTGCCTTCGTTTTCAGTGGTGCAAATATAGAACGTTTTTTGATTCTGGCAAAATAATTACCCTATAAATTTGAGTAAAATGAAATAATCCATTAGAAATCAACCTGATTATTTCTTTTATCATCCCTTATAAAGATCCCATATAACTAAGAAAAAAGGTGCAATCCTGATGGATGCACCTTTTGTTTATTTATAAAGCTCGAATTAGTGTAGCTCAGCCAGATACTTTTCAGCATCCATTGCTGCCATACATCCACTTCCTGCTGCTGTAATTGCTTGTCTGTAGATATGATCCTGAACATCTCCAGCAGCAAAAACTCCTGGTAAATTTGTTCTTGTAGATCCTTTTTCAGTTAAAATATATCCATTTTCATCCAGATTGATCTGTCCTGCAAAAATACCTGTATTTGGAGTGTGACCGATCGCAATAAAAATTCCATGGACATCAACTGTAGATTTTTCCTGAGTTTGGTTATTGATAACCACCGCTCTTTCTACTAAATTATTTTCACCTTCAATACCAATTAATTCATGGTGAAATTTCACTTCAATATTGGGTGTATTCTGTACTCTGTGGATCATTGCTTTTGAAGCTCTGAACTCATTCTTTCTTACCAACATCGTCACTTTATTAACTAATTTAGCAAGATAAGTAGCCTCTTCTGCTGCTGTATCTCCCGCTCCTACTACCACAACATCTTTTCCTCTGTAGAAAAATCCATCACAAGTAGCACATGCAGAAACCCCACCGCCATTATATTTTTTCTCATCATCAAGACCTAAATACTTTGCAGTAGCTCCAGTAGAAATAATTACAGTCTTAGCAAGGATTTCTTTGTTTCCGGCAAATAATTTGTGAACACCACCTACTTCTTTAGAAAACTCCACTCGGGTGATCATTTCATAATGAACTTTGGTATCAAATCTTTCTGCCTGTTTTTGCAAATCCATCATCATTTCAGGACCTGTAATACCAGCAGGATATCCCGGAAAGTTATCAACCTCCGTTGTTGTTGTTAATTGCCCGCCCGGCTCTAAACCTGTATACAATTCAGGTTTCAGGTCTGCTCTTGCTGCATAAATTGCCGCTGTGAAGCCAGATGGCCCTGATCCAACTATTACACAATCTAAAATGTTTTGCTCCATAATTTACTTTTCAAAAAGATTAAAATTAAAGTTCGCTAATTTCGTAATTTTTACTATTTTATTAAAAGAATTTTAATGATACTTGTCAATAATCAATATGTGAACTGTCGATTATGGTTGTAGATGGTTGTGGCTGAGGGATTAAAGGCTGTTTTTATGGCGGATTCGTAAAATCGCAGATTCGCAAAATTGCTTAATTGAAAGCTTCCTGATTTGATTACAGAACCATTAATTACTCTTTCTACTCTCAAACGTCTACACACCAACTCTCAAACTCTAAAACACTCCCACTCAAACCCTACACCTTCATTTTAATCTTGTCCACATTGATAATTTTATACACCAATTCTTTGATCAATTCACCTTCACTCATATTAACAGCTCCCAAACCTTTTCCTTTCATATCGAATTCCCTTAAAATAGAAACCACCCTTGTGGCATGTTTCAAGGGATACAGTCTTGCGCTCTCAGCATAATCTTTAATAAAATAAGGATTGATTCCCATTTGTGAAGCAATAACTTGCGGAGGCTGCCCAGCCATGGTCTGATAAATAATAATGTTGGAGAAATAGTTATATAAGCTTGCCAGCATCATAACAAAAGGGTTATTTTTAGGATTTTTACCCATAAAATGAGCTATTTTAAATGCTGCGTTAGCATTTTTTGTTCCTAAGGCCTTCTGTAATTCGAAAACATTATATTCCTTACTGATTCCGATATGGTTTTCAATGATGGTTCCGTCCAGGACTTCACCTTCTTTAAGAATAATTTTTAACTTCCCCAGTTCATTGGCAATTCTTGAAAGATCATTTCCAAGATATTCAGCTAAAAGGTGAGAAATATTCGGAGCTGTTTTAATCTTCAACTTGCTACATTCATCAGCAATCCATTTCGGAAGATTATTTTCCCTGATCGATTCACTGAGGAAAAGCGCTTTGGCTTTATCCAAAGCTTTCGTCACTTTCTTCCTGCTGTCCAGTTTTTTATGCTTGTGTGCAAAAACCAGTACCGTTGATGGAACCGGATTTTCAACATAGGCTTCAAGAATCCTGTTTTCTTCCTCATTAAGTTTCAGATCCTGAGCCTCTTTTACGATAATGACCTGCTTATCTCCCATCATAGGAAACTGTCTTGCCAAAGAAAGAACCTCTTGGTAAGAAGTGTCTTTTCCGTAAGTCACCGTTTGATTAAAAGCCTTTTCATCTTCTTCTAAAAACTCATGTTCAAGAGCTTTTACGGCAACATCAATAAAGTAGGGTTCATCTCCGTGGAAAAAATAAATCGGTAAAACTTCTTTATTTTTAATATTTTTGAGGATTAAATCTAATTCTTTCATCTTTTAATGGAACTTCCAAAACTGAATTTTCAGGAAACTTTTGATTTTAAATTCAAGAAAGACAAAGATAAGTTTTTTATTTATGATTTAGTTCGTAAAACTTACCTTTTGCTTACCCCTGAAGAATGGGTGAGACAACATTGGATACATTATTATCTTACCGTAAAATCTTATTCCGTATCTGCATTGATCACGGAAAAAAAGATCGTATTAAATGGCCTAACCAAACGAGTAGACCTACTTATTACAGAAAAAACCCAGCCAAAAATACTGATTGAGTGCAAGGCTCCTCATATTAAATTAACGGAAAAAACATTTGAGCAAACGGCAAGGTACAACTCGATTATTGGCGCAAAAGAAATTATTCTAACAAACGGTCTTCAACATATCAATGCCTATTTTGAAAATGACCAGTATCAGTTTTATAAAGCGAATAATTAATAAGTCCATTATTGTTAAGAATACCTTTATAGACATATGTTTTAGTTAACTAATAATTCACAATTTTTAAATACATCTGATAGGTCATATGATTTTAAATTTCTATAAATTTAAGGTACTTTAATTAAAGCCATAAACAAGGTACATAAGCATTTTGAAAACCTTTAATTTTCATCTTATATAACCTTCTCAAAATAGCAAACATAAAAAACTTTTATGTCTTTTGCAGTTAAATAATAATAATTCAATAATTACTATGAGCATCAAGAACATTATATTTGATTTCGGAGGCGTTTTAATGGATTGGAATCCCAGATATTTTTTCAAAGATTATTTCAATGATGATGATAAAATGGAATATTTTCTGACTCATATTGCCCAATCGGAATGGAATGAAGAACAAGACAGAGGAAGAAGCCTTGTTGAGGGGACAGAAATACAGGTTCAAAAATTTCCGGATTGGGAAAAAGAGCTCAGAGCCTACTACGACAATTGGCATGTCATGCTTAAAAGCGATATCCCACAAAATGTAGAAGTTCTGAAAAAATTGAGCAAAACCAATTATCATTTGTATGGTCTAACCAACTGGTCTGAAGAAACATTTCCCTACGCTTTGGAGAACTATGATTTTTTCCAGCTTTTCGATGGTAAGATTGTTGTTTCAGGAACCGAAAAGTTCATCAAGCCAGATCCTAAAATATGGCACATCTTACTGGAACGATATGGAATTCAGGCAAAGGAGTCTATTTTTATCGACGATAATCCTAAGAATATCGAAATGGCAAAGGAATTACGATTTCATACCATTCGGGTTTATCCAGAAACCAATTTACGACAAGAGCTTATCCATTTGGGTGTAAGATTAGAATAACCCATTCAGAATAAAATTTTATTAATCCTCATTATAAGTTATTTTTATTAATTTAGATGGGGATTTTTACATCCTGCCATTGTAAACCGAAGGTGAACTACTTTAAGACCTTTCATTTAACTTTCGGTAACCGATGCAATCTTATATACATATACACCATTACTAAATAACAAAATATGATACGTTCAATCTTATTAACTACCCTATTGATGACATCCGGAGTTTTATTCAGCCAAAAGCTTACAACAGTTTCTTATAAAGATGGTTCACAAAAGCTGAATGGATTGATCACGTCCAATGCAGGGAAAAAGCTCCCTGGCGTATTAATATTACCGGCATGGAAAGGAATTGATGAAGAAGCCAAAACTGCGGCATTAGAGCTTGAAAAACAAGGTTATATTGCTTTTATAGCTGATATTTACGGAGAAGGAAACATCCCGGCTAACAATGATACAGCAGGAAAAACAGCAGGTCACTACAAACAAAACTATACAGAATACCAAAAACGTATTTCATTAGCATTGGAAGAGCTTAAGAAAAATGGTGCTGTCTCCAATAAGTTAGCAGTTATTGGATATTGTTTTGGTGGAACAGGAGCATTAGAAGTTGCCAGAGCAAATATGCCCGTAGCAGGAGTGGTTTCTATTCATGGAAGTATTGGAAAAGATCAGACCAGGAAAAACGGAGCAATATCTACAAAGATGTTAATTGAAAATCCGGCTGATGACAAAGGTGTTACTCAGCAAGATTATGACAACCTGGTCAAAGAAATGAATGAGGGAAATG